>NZ_JBVPVA010001148.1:0-7065 GCF_055612215.1 Actinomycetospora sp.
GCAGTGCAGCACCGTCGCGCCGGGGGTGGCGCGGGCGACGAGCGCGGCGTCGATCCCGTAGGGCCGGAACGGCGCGACCCGGTCCAGGCCGTCGTCCTCCTGGCCCATGCTGATCCAGGTGTCGGTGACCAGGACGTCGGCCCCCTCGACGGCGGCCTCGGCGCCGGCGCGGCCCTCCCCCTCGAGCACCGTCGCAGAGCCCCCGGTCTCGCCGGCCCGCCGGATCGCGGCCTCGAGCACCGCCGGGTCGGGGCGGAACCCCTCGGGCGCGGCGACGCGGACGTGCATCCCGGCGGTGACGCCGCCGAGCAGCAGCGAGTGGGCCATGTTGTTCGCGCCGTCGCCGAGGTAGGTCATCGTCAGGCCGGCGGTGCGCCCGTGGCGCTCGGTGATGGTCTGGAGGTCGGCGAGGACCTGGCAGGGGTGGAAGCCGTCGGTGAGCGCGTTGATCACCGGGACCGAGGCGTAGGCCGCCATCTCCTCCAGCCGTGCGTCGGCCCCGGTCCGCCACACGATCGCGTCCACGTAGCGCGAGAGCACCCGGGCGGTGTCGGCGATCGTCTCCCCGCGCCCGAGCTGCGCCGCCCGGCCGTCGACGATGACCGGTGTCCCGCCGAGCGCGCCGATGCCGACCTCGAACGACACCCGAGTACGGGTGGACGGCTTGTCGAAGATGACCGCGACGGCGCGGGGGCCCGCGAGGGGACGGAGCGCGAACGGGTCGGCCTTCATCGTCGCGGCGAGCTCGAGGACCTCGGCCTGCTCGGTCGGGGTCAGGTCGTCGTCGCGGAGCAGGTGACGACGGGGCCGCGTCCCGCCGGCGGCTCCCGTGGCCGTCACCGGCGCCGTGGCGGTCACGATCCGGCCCCCGCCTCGGCGGCCCCCTGCGAGAGGGCGGCGGGCAGGTCGGTGAGGAAGGCGTCGACCTGCGCGTCGGTGACGACCGCGGGCGGGGCGAGCCGGATCCGGCCGGGGACCGGCCCGTTGATCAGGTAGCCGGCCTCGCGCGCGGCGTTCGTCGCGGGCCCCGACGCGTCCGCGGTGAGCGCGATCCCGATGAGCAGCCCGGCCACGTCGACGTGGTCGACCAGGGGGTGGTCCAGCTCCTCGATGCGCGCACCGACGTCCTTGCCCAGGGTGTCCGCGCGGTCGAGGAGGCCCTCGCGCCCGATGGTGTCGAGGACCGCGAGCGCGGCCGCACAGCACACCGGGTTGCCCCCGAAGGTCGTGCCGTGCTGGCCGGGTCCGAGCAGCTCGGCGGCCGGGCCGATCCCCACGCAGGCCCCGAGCGGCAGGCCGCCGCCGAGGCCCTTGGCCAGGGTGACCACGTCGGGGACGATCCCGGCCCGCTGGTGGGCGAACCAGACGCCGGTGCGCCCGATCCCGGTCTGCACCTCGTCCACGACGAGCAGCGCGCCGTGCTCGGTGGTGATCTCGCGCGCGGCCTGCAGGTAGCCCTCCGGCGGGATGATCACGCCGGACTCACCCTGGATCGGCTCGAGGACCACCGCGGCGGTGTCGGCGTCGACGGCGGCGCGCAGGGCGGCCGCGTCGCCGTAGGGCACGAACTCCACGCCGGGCGGCATCGGCTCGAACGGCTCGCGCTTGGCGGGCTGGCCGGTCAGCGCGAGGGCGCCCATGGTGCGGCCGTGGAAGCCCCCGATCGTCGAGACGATCTTCGGGCGGCCGGTGCGGCGGGCGATCTTGAAGGCGGCCTCGTTGGCCTCGGCGCCCGAGTTGCACATGAGCACCCGGCCCTCGCCCGCGCCCAGCAGCGAGAGCAGGCGCTCGCCGAGCTCGACGGTGAGCGGGTTGATCACGAGGTTCGAGGTGTGCCCGAGGGTGGCCACCTGCCGGGAGACGGCCTCGACCACGGCGGGGTGGGCGTGGCCGAGGAGGTTCACGGCGATCCCGCCGAGCAGGTCGAGGTACTCGTGGCCGTCGGCGTCCCACACCCGGGCGCCCTCGCCTCGCACGAGGGTCAGCGGCGGCGTGCCGTAGTTGCCCATCATCGTGGTGGACCAGCGGCGGCGGAGGTCCTCACCGGTCGGTGTCGCAGTGGTCATGCGGAGGGACCTCCTTCGGGGGTGGACGGGGCGGGGACGACCATCGTCCCGACGCCCTGGCTGGTGAAGACCTCGAGCAGCACCGAGTGGGCCACCCGGCCGTCGATGACATGGGCGCGCGGCACGCCGCCCTCGACCGCCCGCAGGCAGGCCTCCATCTTCGGGATCATGCCGCTGGACAGGCTCGGGAGGAGCGCAGCGAGCTCCTCGGCGTCGATCTCGCTGCGCAGGCTGGAGCGGTCGGGCCAGTCGGTGTACAGGCCCTCGACGTCGGTGAGGACGACGAGCTTGCGGGCACCCAGGGCGACGGCGAGCGCACCCGCGGCGGTGTCGGCGTTGACGTTGTGCACGACGCCGTCGGCGTCCGGGGCGACCGTGGAGATGACCGGGATGCGGCCGCCGGCGACGAGGTCGAGCACCGCCGCGGGGTTGACCGCGACCACGTCGCCCACGAGCCCGACGTCGACGTCCTCGCCGTCGACCCGTGCGGTGCGGCGGGCCGCGGTGAACAGCCGGGCGTCCTCGCCGGACATCCCCACCGCGAGCGGGCCGTGGGCGTTGACCAGCCCGACGAGCTCGCGGCCCACCTGCCCGACGAGCACCATGCGGACGACGTCCATCGTCTCGGGCGTCGTGACCCGCAGCCCGCCGCGGAACTCGCCGGGCATGTCGAGCCGCTCGAGCATCGAGGTGATCTGCGGCCCGCCGCCGTGGACGACGACGGGGCGGATGCCGGCCAGGCGCAGGAACACCATGTCCTCGGCGAAGGCGCGGCGCAGCTCGTCGTCGACCATAGCGTTGCCGCCGTACTTGACGACGACGACCGCGTCCTGGAACTCCCGCAGCCACGGCAGGGCCTCGGCGAGCACCGCGGCCTTGGCCTGCGCCTCCTCCGGGGAGGTGGCGGGGGCGCCGGTCGAGGTGAGGGTCATGTCGAGTACGCGCTGTTCTCTTCGACGTAGGCGTGCGAGAGGTCGGTGGTCAGCACGGTCGCGGTGCCGCCCGCGAGGCCGAGGTCGACCTCGACGGTGATCTCCGGGCCGGACAGGTCGGCCTTCGAGCGGTCCCCGACGGCGGCGGCCGCGGCGCAGAGCAGAACCCCGTTGACCGTCACCGAGAGACTCGCCGGGTCGACGTGGGCCTCGCTCGCCCCGATCGCGGCGGCGATCCGGCCCCAGTTCGGGTCGGAGCCGAACAGCGCGGTCTTCACGAGGCTGTCCCGGGCGACGGCCCGCGCCCCGAGCAGCGCGTCGGCGTCGGAGTCGGCCCCGGTGACGGTGACCGCGATGCGCTTGGTGACGCCCTCGGCGTCGGCCTGCAGCCCGCGGGCGAGGTCGGCGCACACCGCCCGGAGCGCCTCTGCGAACTCGTCCTCGTCGGGCCGCACGCCGGAGGCGCCGGAGGCGAGGAGCAGCACGGTGTCGTTGGTGCTGGTGGACCCGTCGATGTCGAGGCGGTCGAAGGTCACCGCGGTCGCGGCACGCAGCGCGCGGTCGGCGGTGTCCCCGTCGAGGTCCGCGTCGGTGGTGAGGACGACGAGCATCGTCGCGAGGCTCGGCGCCATCATCCCGGCGCCCTTGGCGAAGCCGCCCACGGTCCAGCCGCCGTCGGCCGCGGTGCGGACCACCTGCTTGTCGACGGTGTCGGTGGTGAGCACCGCGGTGGCCGCGTCGGTCCCGGCCGCGGCGCCCGCGTCGAGGACGCCGGCCGCCGCGTCGACCCCGGAGAGCAGGCGCTCGATCGGCAGCCGCTCGCCGATGAGCCCGGTGGAGCACACCGCGACCTCGATGGCCCCGCAGCCGAGCACGTCGGCGACCTTCTCGGCGGTGTGGTGGGTGTCGGCGAACCCGTCGGGACCGGTGCAGGCGTTGGCCCCGCCGGAGTTGAGGACGACCGCCCGCAGCGCGCGCTCGCGCAGCACCTGTGCCGACCACAGCACGGGGGCGGCCTTGACCTGGTTGCGGGTGAAGACCCCGGCCGCCGTCGTGGAGGGGCCGTCGTTGACGACCAGGGCGAGGTCGGGGCGGTCGCCGTGGGCCCGCAGCCCGGCGCGGACGCCCGCGGCGCGGAAGCCGGCGGCGGCGGTGACGCTCACGGCGCGAGCCCGGCGGTCGGCAGGCCGAGGGTCTCGTCGAGACCGAGGGCGAGGTTGACCGACTGCAGCGCGCCGCCCGCCGTGCCCTTGGTCAGGTTGTCGATCACCGCCGTGGCGACGAGGCGGCCCGCGTCGACGTCCACCTCGACCTGGAGCTGCACGGTGTTGGACCCGACGACGTTCTTGGTGGCCGGCTGGACGCCCTCGGGCAGCAGGTGCACGAACGGCTCGTCCCCGTAGGCCTTGGCGTACGCCGCCCGGACCTCCGCCGCGTCGACGCCCGGGTCGGCCAGCGGGGCGCTGACGACCGCGAGGATGCCGCGCGGCATGGGCGCGAGCACGGGGGTGAACGACACCGTGACCGGGCCCGCCCCGAGCCCCGAGAGGTTCTGGATGATCTCGGGGGTGTGCCGGTGGCCGCCGCCGACGCCGTAGGCGGTGGCCGAGCCCATGACCTCCGAGCCGAGCAGGTGCGCTTTCGCCGCGCGCCCCGCGCCCGAGGTGCCGGAGAAGGCGACGACGCTGACCTCCGGGCCGACCACGCCCGAGGCCACGGCGGGGATCGCCGCGAGGGTGGCCGTGGTCGGGTAGCAGCCGGGGACCGCGATCCGGCGCGAGCCGCGCAGCGCGTCCCGCGCGCCGGGCAGCTCCGGGAGGCCGTAGGGCCAGGCGCCCGCGTGGGCGCCGCCGTACCAGCGCTCCCAGGCCGCCGGGTCCCGCAGCCGGTGGTCGGCGCCGCAGTCGACCACCAGGACGTCCTCGGGGAGCTGCGCGGCGAGCTCGGCGGAGCGCCCGTGGGGCAGCGCGAGGAACACGACCTCGTGGCCCGCGAGGGCCTCGACCGACGTGGCCTCCACCGGTCGGTCGGCGAGCGCCGTGAGGTGGGGCTGGTGGGCGCCCAGAAGGCTGCCCGCGGAGTCCCCCGCCGTCAGCGCGCCGATCTCCATCTCGGGATGACCGAGCGCGAGCCGCAGGAGCTCTCCTCCGACGTAGCCGCTGGCGCCGGCCACCGCGATCCGCATGCGTATGACTATGCACGATCACGCAAGACCATGCAACGGCCTTCGGCTACCGCTGCCGGACGTCGTACCGACCGGGGCGGATCCACGTCAGGGCGGGCTGCTCGCCGGTCACCGCGTGGCCCGGCCGCGCCGCCATCGTCCACCCCCCGGGTGTCGGGAAGGAGGGGTGGGGCTCGCGCAGCGTCGGCTGGTCGTAGTCGTCGGACCGCACGACCCGCTCCGTCGTGGGGGTCGGCCTCCCGACGTCCGGTGTCGGCAGAGCGACTCCTCGGAGGTCCGGGACGGCCGGCTCGGCGTCCCCACGCCGCGGCGCGGGCGCGACGGCCCCCGCCGCCACCGGGTCCCGGCCGAGCAGGGCCGAGCCGACCCAGTCCAGCACGATGCGGGCCTTGCGCTCCGCGGTCGGCATGGCCCAGAGGTGGTAGGCGCGGTGCAGCGCGTACGCCGGCCAGCCCATGAGGCGCAGGCCTCGGATCTCGGCGACGCCGCGGCGGCGGCCGAGCCCGGCGACGACGCCGGCCGTCGCGTGCCGGTAGGGCTGCAGCGGACGGCCGCCGAGGTGGGCGACGACGTTCTCGGCGAGCACCCGGGCCTGCCGGACGGCGTGCTGCGCGGTCGGCGCGGTGAGCACCTTCGGGTCCTCGTCGGCGAGCGTGGCGCCGCGGGCGAGGTCGGGCACGGCCGCGCCGTCACCGGCCGCGAACACGTGCGAGCGGCCGATGACCTGCAGCATCGGTGTGCAGCGCACCTTGCCGGTGCGCTCCAGGGGCAGGTCGGTCCGCTCGAGCAGCGGGTGCGGGCGGGTGCCCGCGGCGAGGACCACGGTGTCGGTGGGGATGACGGTGCCGTCCGCGAGGCGGACCTCACCGTCGAGGGCGGACGTGAGCCCGGCCCCGACCCGCACCTCGATGCCGCGGCGGGCGAGCCGGCCGTGCACGCGCGCGGCGGTCGGCTCGGTGACCTCGGGCATGATCCGCCGGGCGGCCTCGACGAGCACCCAGCGCAGCTCGGCCGGGTCGACCCCGACCTGCTTCGCGGCCCGCCGGCTCAGATCCTCGAGCTCGCCGAGCGCCTCCACCCCGGCGAACCCGCCGCCGACGACGACGAACGTCAGCAGCCGCGCGCGCCGGGCCACCTCGGCGACCGTCGTCGGCACCACGGAGGCGGCGGCGTCGAGGCGGGACAGCACGTGGTCGCGCAGCGCGGCCGCGTCGCCGACGGTGCGGAACGTCAGCCCGCACTCGGCCAGGCCCGGGACGGGCAGCTCGCGGGCGATCGCGCCGGGGGCGATGACGAGCACGTCGTAGGCGACCTCCCGCGAGGTCCCGTCGGGGAGGGTGACCACGGCGCGGCGGCGGGCGTCGTCGACGGCCACCACGGAGCCGGTGACCACGTCGCAGCGGTCGAGCACCCGGCGCAGCGACACGGTGAGGTGCCGCGGCGCGATCGAGCCGCCGGCCGCCTCGGGCAGGAAGGGCTGGTAGGTCATGTGCGGCTGCGGGTCGACGACGGTCACCGAGCCGATCGGCACCGTCGCGCGGGAGCGGCCGGGCCGCCCGCCGCGGTGGCGCCCGTCGCCCGCGAGACCCAGCCGGGCCTGCAGGGCGCGCGCCGCGACGAGGCCGACGTAGCCGCCGCCGACGACGAGCACCCGCGCGCCGGGCACGAAGTCACCGGTGTCGGGGACCAGCGCGACCGCGGGCCGGGTGAACAGCCGGCTGCCCGCGAGCAGGGCCGTGCCGACGCCGAGGGTCACCGCGGCGGCGCCGAACGCCGGCCAGCGGCCGAGGACCCCGGCGGCGTCCAGGCCGAGGGCGAGCGCGGGGAGGACGAGGACGCCGAGGACGGCCAGCAGGCGTGCGGTGCCGCGGGGAGGACGGCC
>NZ_JBVPVA010001164.1:0-1243 GCF_055612215.1 Actinomycetospora sp.
GGCTGACCGCCGACGACGTCGTCTCGGTGCGGTGCGCCATCCACCCGGTGCCGGGCAAGGTGGTCTGCGAGCCGGCGGCGAACAAGTGGGAGCCGCGCGACGAGTACGACGCCAAGTTCAGCCTCCCCTACGTCGTCGCCACCGTGCTGCGCCGTGGGCGGTTCGGGCTCGCCGAGCTCGCCGACGACGCCCTGCGCGACCCGGCGACCCTGCAGCTGGCCCGCCGCGTCGAGGTCGTCGAGGACCACGAGGGTGCGTTCCCGCGCGCCTACTCCGGGTACGTCGAGCTGGAGCTGGCCGACGGGCGCCGGATCTCGCGCCGCGAGCAGGTCAACCGCGGGCACGACGAGCGCCCGCTGTCGAACGCCGAGATCGCGGCGAAGTTCGCCGGGACCATCGGCACCGTGGCCGACGCGGCGACCGCCGAGCGGGTGCGGACCGCGGTCCTCGGGCTCGGCGACGACACCCCGGCGCGGGACTTCGCCGAGACGTGCCGTGGCTGAGTCGGCGGTGCGGGTCGGGCTCCACCTGACCCACCAGCGGCTCCCGGCCCAGGACCCCGTCGCCGTCCTCGACGAGCAGCTGGCCCTCGTGCGGCTCGCCCGCGACGAGGGCCTCGACTCGGTGTTCGCCGGGCAGCACCACCTCGCCGGGTCGGTCGCGCACATCCAGCCGCTACCCTGGCTGGCCCGGCTCGCGGCCGAGGCGGGGGAGATGACCGTCGGCACCGGCTGCCACCTGCTGGCCGTGCACAACCCGGTGGACACCGCGGAGGCCTACGCGAGCCTCGACGTCGTCTGCCGCGGCCGGTCGGTGTTCGCGGTGGGGCTCGGGTACCGCGACGAGGAGTACGCCGCGTTCGGGGTGCCGCCGCAGGAGAAGGTGCGGCGCTTCACCGAGAACCTCTCGATCGTCGACGCGCTCTGGCGCGGGGAGACGGTGACGCGGGACCTGCCCTGGACCCGGCTCGATGAGGCGCGGCTCCTGCTGCGTCCCGTGGCCGACCCGCGCCCGCCGATCTGGATCACGGCGAACGCGGACGCCGCGGTGCGCCGGGCGGCGCGCCTCGGGGACGCCTGGATGATCAACCCGCACGCGACGGCGACGACGGTGCGTCGCCAGCTCGAGCTCTTCGACGCCGAGCGCGCGGCCCACGACCGCGGGCCGGCCGCGGCGCGCCCGCTCATGCGCGAGGTGTTCTGCGCGGACACCCGCGAGGAGGCGCTCGCCCGGGCGCGGCCGT
>NZ_JBVPVA010000160.1:0-5568 GCF_055612215.1 Actinomycetospora sp.
GCCGAAGGCATGCTGATGGTCCGGCTGAACACCACCATCGACGGGGCGGTCCGGGCTCTGAGGGAGTACGCCACTCATACCGGGCAGGCACTCGCGGACGCGGCCCACGACGTCATCAGCCGACGCCCGACCAGCACCTCCGGACGCAACGGCAGAGCCCACTGAGCGCCGCGCACGACGGCGGCCCGGAGCGCGGCGGCCGGTGGCCGTGGCCTGCGCCGCGGGAGCGCGGGCCAACGCCCCGGACGGGCACCACGAGAGTCCGGCTCGGCCACCTGCCCCGGGCGACGCCGAGAACGTGCGAAGAAGGCGCGGTTCATGGCACGCGAGCGGAACTGGTTGACCAGACGCAGCCATCAGCCAGACCGTCTCCAGGTGATGTCATAGACTGTCATCATGACTGAGATCTGGGTGCTCGGTGGCACCGGCCGCAGCGGCCGCGCGATCGCGGCGGCGCTGCGGACCCGGGGCCTCGAGCCCGTCCTCGTGGGGCGCGACGAGGCCCGGCTGACGGCTGCGGCGGACGGCGCGCGGACGGTGCGCGCGGCCACCGTGGACGAGATGGCGGTCGCGATCCGGCGGGACCGGCCCGCGGTCGTGGTCAACACCGTCGGGCCCTTCGCCCGCACGGCGGCTCCGATCGCGCACGCGGCGCTGGCGACGGGCGCGCACTACCTCGACCTGGCCAACGACGTCGACGCCGCGACCACGCTGCTGGGCCTCGACGCCGCGGCGCGCCAGTCCGGCTCGACGCTGGTCACGGGCGCCGGGTTCGGGGTGACCGCGGCGGAGAGCGTGGCGCTGTGGCTCTGCCGCGACGAGCCGGTGCCGGACTCCGTGCGGGTCGACACGGTGCCCTCGCTCGGCCTCGAGGAGGGCCCGGTGGGCGAGGCCCTGGCCGCGACCCTGCTCGAGGGGTTCGCCGCGGGCGGCAGGGCGGGCCGGCACTACCGGGGCGGCCGACTCGTGCCGGTGCGCCTCGCGGGGGACCTCCTGCGCCTGCGGCTCCCCGACGGCGAGGAGGTCGCCTCCGTGAGCGTCCCCTTCGGCGACCTGGTGGCGGCGCAGCGGGTGAGCGGAGCGCCCGACGTGGTCGCCGGCTCGAGCGAGGGGCCGACGTCCGCCCTGGTGCGGGCATCGATCCCGGTGGCGGCGGTCCTGCTGCGCAACGGTCCGGTGCGGCGGTTCGCCGTCCGGCGCCTCGCCGGCCTCCGGCTCGCCGAGCGGGCGCGGCCGCGGTCGCACTCGTGGGCGCACGCGTCCGCACGGTGGTCCGACGGCCGGGTCCGCGAGGGCTGGCTGCGCCTCGGGGACGCCCACGAGTTCACCGGTGCCGTCCCCGCCGAGCTCGCCCGGCGTCTCCTCGACGGCGAGGGCGCCCCGGGCGCGACGACCCCGGCCGCCATGTTCGGCACGGGGCTCGCGGAGGCGTGCGGGGGCGAGTACTCCGCCTGACGGCGCGCGGGTGCGACGAGTGGTGTGTTGGGCGGTCGCCGTCGCCGAGCGGCTCGTCGACGACATCACCGGGAGCGGCGGCCCGTGAGCGGACGTCCCGGTCCCGGGGCGCGCTGGACGATCACGGTCCGGATGGTCCATCCTGGAGCAGACGGCCGAGTCCCCGCCGGTAGTGATCCTCGGACAGCCGAGGTGCGCCAGCGGAGGGACCACGATGACCGCGTTCGCCCAGGACCAGGACGCCGAGCCCGACCGGGTCGTGATCGCGTGGACCGAGGGCATCCTCTCGGCGTGGCACCGCCTCGGCGTCGCCGAGGCGATCGCCCGGCTGCAGGCCGAGGCCGTCGCGCTGGGCGTGTCCGTCGAGGAGCTCGCCGAGGACCTGGTCCGACGTGTCGGCGTCCCGGACCGCACGCCGACGCCGCGTCTCCGGGAGGCGCGCCCGAGGTCGCTGTGCCTCGACCTCGACGAGGAACTGGCGCTGCACGAGGAGATGCGCAGCCGCCGCCCGGAACCCCTCCTCCTCGACGGGCCGACCGAGGCGGCACTGCGGAGGTTCCTCGGCTGAGCCGGCTGTACCGTGGGCCGTCGGTCGACCTCACGGCCGTGTCCCTCACGTCCCCCACGACGGAGAACACGACCATGGACACCGACCAGGACGACCAGCTCGTCGTCGCGCTCCGCACCGCCGCCCGGGCCCTGGCCCGGCACCGCAGCATCCGCGACCTCGAGGAGACGCTGCGCCAGATCGTCGCGTCGGCCGTCGAGACGATCCCCGGGGTGGCCGCGGGCAGCATCTCGCTGACCGAGGCGGGCGAGGTGCAGACCCGCCACCCCACCAGCGAGGAGATCGGCAAGCTCGACCGGACGCAGAGCGAGCTGCGCGAGGGCCCCTGCCTGACCGCCATGGAGGACCCGCCGGAGAGCGGCACCGTCATCGCCCAGGACCTCGCCGGACCGGACGCCGAGCGGTGGCCGAACTTCGCGCCGCACGTGGTCGAGGCCGGCTTCCGGGGGATGGCGTCCACCCAGCTCTCGGTCGAGGGCGGCGTGCGGGCCGCGCTCAACCTGTACGCGACCGAGCCGAACGTCTTCGACGCGCACGCCCGCACCCTGGCGGGGCTCTTCGGCATCCAGGCCGCGCTGCTCGTCTACGGCTCCGACCAGGCGCGGCACCTGCAGCGGGCGGTCGACAGCCGGGACCTGATCGGGCGGGCCAAGGGCATCCTCGCGGAGCGCTTCTCCGTCGACGACGAGACCGCCTTCCAGATGCTGGTCAAGTCCTCCCAGGACACCAACATGAAGCTGACCGCCGTCGCCCAGTGGCTCACCGAGCACGCGGGCTCGCGGGCGGGGAAGGCCCGGCCGGGCACGTCCTGACGCGACCGGGGCCCGCGTCGCATCGGCCGTGTCCGCGGTGCGGGCGCCCGGGTACCCCGCGGACGTACCACCCCAGGGGGCCCGACGCCGACGGTGCTCCGTGGATCCGCTCGGCCCCGATGGGCCAGAGTGGACCGACACAGCGTCGGCCCGGACCCCGCCGACCTGCCGGAGAGGTCATGTCGCAGGACGGGTCCATGGACGACGACGACGAACACGCCCCGAGCCACCAGGTGGGCCGCGACGAGCGGGTCCCGGTGGCGCAGGGGATCCTGAGCGAGCGCCACGGCATCTCGATCGCCGACGCCGTCATCCTCCTCGCCACGATGACCTCGGTCCGGGGGGTGACGGCGCTCCGGATGGCCACCCAGATCATCGACGCCACGGTCGAGCCCGGCTCCTACCCGATGCCCCTCGGGACCTCGTTCGTCGACCCCCCGTCGCGGGCCCCACGAACCGATCCGTGAAGCGGTTTCGCGCCTCCACGACGTCGGGCACACCGGATCACCGGCGGGGTGCTGGGAGCCGGACCGGGCGATGGAGTCCGTCGTAGGTCCGGTTCAGCAGCGCAGCCGGAGGCCCGGCCCCGCTTCCGGCGACGCCCTCGGGTGCGGCGGGAGCGGGGCTGCGTCGCCGTGTCGGCGCCCCCGAGCCACGAGAGCAGGAGCCATGGACTCCGGACAGGACGAGCAGCTCGTCGTCGCCCTGCGTTCCGCCGCCCGCGAGCTGGCCGGGCGTCGCTCCATCCGTGACCTCGAGGAGACGCTGCGCCAGATCGTGGCGTCCGCCGTCGACACCATCCCGGGGGTCGACGCGGGCAGCATCTCGATGGCCGAGCAGGGCCGGATCGAGACGCGTCACCCGACCAGCACCGAGATCGGCACGCTCGACAGCGTGCAGCGCGAGCTCCGCGAAGGGCCGTGCATCACCGCGCTGGAGGACCCGCCGCAGAGCGGCACCGTCGTCGCCCGGGACCTCGCGGGGGACGACGCGCGGCGGTGGCCGCGGTTCGCGCCGCACGCGGTCGAGGCCGGTTTCCGGGCGGTGATGTCCACCCAGCTGTCGGTCGAGGACGGACTGCGGGCCGCACTGAACCTCTACTCGAGGACCCCGGACGCCTTCGACGCGAACGCCCGCACCCTGGCCGGGTTGTTCGGCGTCCAGGCCGCGATGCTGCTCTACGGCTCCCAGCACGCGGACCACCTGCAGCGCGCCGTCGACAGCCGGGACCTGATCGGGCGGGCCAAGGGCATCCTCATGGAGCGGTTCGGCGTCGGCGACGAGGCCGCGTTCGAAATGCTGGTGAAGTCCTCGCAGGACACCAACATGAAGCTGACCGCCGTCGCCCGGTGGCTCACCGAGAACATCGCGTCGTCGCGCGCGCCGGGGCACACTGCTCGGCCATGACCGACAGCCACGCCACGGCGATCACCGCGCTGCGCGAGGCCGCGTCCGCGCTCGGTGCCGGACGGGACTCCAGCGGCGCCGACGGCCGGCTCCCCGACGCCGAGCGCCCGGACATCGCCGGTGCGGTCGCCGGAGTCCTCGACGCCATGATCGGCCTGCTCCGCTCGGTGGACGACGAGGCCGGGACGACGGTGTCCGGCGCGAGCCGGCTCGACCCGGTCCTGGCCCACCTGGCCTCGGGCGCCATCCTGGCCCGCAGCGTCCAGGACCGGGGGTCCGACGGGGCCGGCGGCTGAGCGACGACGGGCACGGGTCGGGCCGGGCAGGGATCGTGGAGCCCGTGCCGACCCCGCGGTTCCCCGAGCCCTCCGTCCCGGCCGGGGCGACCCCGCTCGCCGCGCGGCTGCGGGCCCTCGCCGCCGCCGCGCCGGATGCCCCCGCGGTGTCCGACGGCGACGACGTCTGGACCCGCGCCGAGCTCGACGTCCGGACCGACCGGCTCGCCCGGGGGTTCGCCGCGCGCGGGGTGTCCCGCGGCGACCTGGTGTCGATCGCGCTCGGCAACGTCGTCGCCCACGTCGCCTGCTCGGTGGCCGCCTGGAAGCTCGGGGCGGTCCCGCAGCCGCTCTCGGCCCGCCTGCCCGCGGGGGAGCGGGACGCCGTCCTCGAGGTTGCCGACCCGGGCCTCGTCGTGGGCCTGGAGCCGACCGATCGGCCGTGGCTCGCGGCCGACGACGTCGTCGGGCTGACCCTGGAGGGCGATGCCGAGCCGCTGTCCGACGTCGTGGGCCCGTCGTGGAAGGCGCCGACCTCCGGGGGCAGCACCGGCCGCCCGAAGGTGATCGTGTCGGGGCAGGCGGCCTGCACCGAGCACGTGCTCGCCCGGGCCGAGGGGCTGCGGATCGACCCGGACGGGGTGTTCCTCGCGTCCGCCCCGCTGCACCACAACGCGCCGTACATGTTCTCGCTGATGGCGCTGCTGGCGGGCCACCACGTCGTGCTGATGCAGCGCTTCGACGCCGCCCGGGCGCTGGCACTGATCGGCGAGCACGGCGTCACGTGGCTCTACCTGGTCCCGACGATGATGGGGCGGATGCTGCGCCTGCCGGCGGTGGCGTGGGACGCGGCGGACCTGGCGAGCCTGCGGACCGCACTGCACGTCGGCGCGCCGTGCCCGCCGGAGGTCAAGCGGGGCTGGCTGGCGCGGCTGCCCGCTCCCGAGATCCTGCTCGAGCTGTACTCGGGGACGGAGTCACAGGCGAGCGCGATGATCGACGGGCGGGACTGGCTCGCGCACCCGGGCTCGGTCGGGCGGGTCACCCGCGG
>NZ_JBVPVA010000191.1:0-6419 GCF_055612215.1 Actinomycetospora sp.
GTTCCGCAGCGCGGTCGGCACCGACAACGCCGCCCTCGCCGACGCGGTCGTCGGGCCCGACGTCGACGCCCGGGACCGGCTGGCCCAGGTCGTGCTCGGCCGCGGCAGCGCGGGCCTGCCGCTGCAGGTCTCGGCCCAGGACTGGGACGCCGCGTCGAACGCGGTCCAGGAGAAGGTCACCGGCGTCTCCGACCAGCTGCGCGAGCGCCTGCAGGCCAACGCCGCCTCGCTCCAGAACGGCGCGCGCAACGCGGCCGGCGTGGCGTCGGTGGTGCTGCTGCTCGCCCTCATGGCGGGCGCGGCCGTGGTGTTCTTCGTGACCCGGTCGCTGCTGCGGCCGCTGCGGCTGCTGCGCCGCACGGCCCTCGACGTCGCCGAGCGCCGGCTGCCGGCCGCGGTGCGCAGCCTGCGGGAGGGCGAGGCGCCGGACACCGAGGTGAGCCGGACCCCGATCGAGACGCGGGAGGAGATCGGCCAGGTCGCCCGCGCGTTCGACCAGGTGCACGAGCAGGCGGTGCGGCTGGCCGCCGAGCAGGCCGGCCTGCGCACCGCCTTCAACAGCATCTTCGTCAACCTCTCGCGCCGCTCGCAGGCCCTCGTCGAGCGCCAGCTGCGCCTCATCGAGCAGCTGGAGAACAAGGAGGAGGACCCGGAGGCCCTCGCCGAGCTCTTCCAGCTCGACCACCTCGCGACGCGCATGCGCCGCAACTCCGAGAACCTCCTGGTCCTCTCCGGCACCGACGTCGCCCGCCGCGGCGGGCGGCCCGTGCCGCTGGTGGACGTGCTGCGCGCCGCCGCGTCCGAGGTCGAGCAGTACCAGCGCGTCGAGCTCGCCGCGCCGCCGCCGGTCCAGCTGCTCGGCCGCACCGCGGGCGACGTCGTGCACCTCGTCGCCGAGCTGCTGGAGAACGCCGCGGCGTTCTCCGCCCCGGAGACGCGGGTCGACGTCCTGGCCCACGCGGAGCCGGACGGGTCGGTCGTCCTCGAGATCGCCGACCGCGGGGTCGGCATGACCGACGAGGACCTCGCCGACGCGAACCAGCGCCTGGGCTCGCCGCCCACCGTCGACGTCTCCGCCTCGCGGCGCATGGGGCTGTTCGTGGTCGGCCGGCTCGCCATCCGCCACGCGATCGCGGTGACGCTGCGGGCCCGCGAGGAGGGCGGCGTGGTCGCCTCGGTGCGGGTCCCGGCCTCGGCGGTGCTCTCCGGCGGACCCGGCGGCCGCTTCGGCGCCGGTCCGTCCACCCGTGCGCTCGGCGGCACCGGGCTGCCGGTGCGCGCTCCCGGGCACAGCGCGCTCGGCGGGCAGCACAGCAACGGCTCGTCCCGCCCCGAGCCGGCCCGTGCGGAGGCCTCGCGCCCCGAGACCGCCGGTGCGCCGATCCCGCGTCAGGAATCGCGGGAGGGCGTCGGGGTCGAGGCCCGCGACGGCGCCCGTGACGGTGCGTCCCGCGACGGTGCCCCGGGTGGGCTGCCCCGCCGCGCCGCTCCGCGCGGAGGCGGAGGTGCCGGCCCGTTCGGCGGCGCCGCTTCGGCCGGTGCCGCCGGTGCCGCGGGCGCGGCGGCGTTCTTCGCCCCGTCGGTCGACCCGGAGTCGGGCGCCGAGGCCGCCCCCGGCCGCACGGAACCCGGTCCGAAATCCGGGGACGGGTCGGACACGGGGCGTCGCAACGCTCTCGGCGGGCTCGCGTCCGCCCTGCCGCGACGCCCGTCCCGGTCCACGCCGCCGGCCTTCGGCGGGCCCGGCGGCTCCGCGCGGCCCGGTGAGGGACCCGACGGGCCGCCGCAGGGCCCCCCGGCGCCGGGGCCCGGCACCGACGGGGTGAACGACGAGCCGGACGAGGGGGACGACGAGGACGACCGCGTCGCCTCCGTCGTCGGGCCGGACGCCGGCGACGAGAGCGTGACCGTCTGGAGCCAGTCCACCGGCGGCGCCGACGACGACGCCCACACCGAGGCACCCGCGTCCGGTGAGGGGACACCGCAGCCCGACCAGCGGCCCGGCAACATCCCGACGCGCGCCGTCGCCGCCCACGCGTGGCGGGGCCCGAACGGCGACCAGGACGACCAGGACGTCGCGGACGCCACCGCGGACGCCGCCGAGGCGGACGGCCCCGGTGGCCGGCACGGCATGCTCGCGCCGCCCCCGGGGCCCGCTCACGACGGCCGGCCAGGCCCGGCCCTGCGCCCGCGCCCGCGGCCCTCCGAGGGCTGGGCGACGCCGGAGCCGGGACCGCAGCGGCCCGGCACCCGGCCCGGGCCCGCGAGCCACCCGGGCCTGCCCGGGATGCCGGCCCGACCGGGCGGCTTCGCCGGCGGCGGGTTCCCGGCGGGTCCGCGTCCGGGACCGTGGGGCCCGCCGGGCGGCCCGGTCGGTCCGTCGGCCGCGACGGACCTGTCCGGCCCCTTCGCGGCACAACCACCCGTCGAGCACGTGGCCGGTTCCACCCCGGCCTCCGGGACCGGCCCGGCCGACGGGTCCACACCCGACGGACCCGGCACCGACGCCGGCGAGACCGACGCCCCGACGGAGACCACCGCGACGGCCGGCGAGTCGGGCGCCCACGAGACCGGCGCCCACGAGACGGGCGCGCACGGGACCGGCAGCACCGAGGGGGCCGTCCCCGGGACCGCCGACCCCGCCGACACCCCGGCCGACACGCCGGAGGAGACCCCGGCCGCCCGGCCGTCCCGGCTGTCGCTGCGCCCGCTCTCGCAGCGCCGGCAGACCGAGGCCGGCGCGCTGCTGCGCCCCGGCTCCGCGCCCCGGCTCCGCCCGCGGCCCGCCCAGGAGACCGACGGGGCCGACAGTGCCGGCGGCGCCGACGAGGCCGTCGCCGGGACGGAGCAGTCCGCCACCGGCGACGAGCTGTTCGCGTCCGCCGAGGAGGGCGACGCCGCGTCGCCCACCACGGCGAGCGCGCCGGTCGCCGCGGCGTCCGAGCGGAACGGGATCGGCGCGAACGGGTTCGACCACGGACCCGACCCCGAGGGAGCCGACCGCAACGGCTCGGACCAGGTCGGCGCCGGGCACACCAACGGCTCCGGGCTCCCCGTCCGGGGCCGGTCCGGCCCCGAGTTCGCGCCCCGCCGTCCCGCGGCGGTCCTCAACAACCGGGAGCGCACGCCGATCTTCGACGAGGTGGCCTCGGTCTGGTTCCGGGAGCCGGAGCCGAACGCGCCGGCCACCGTCGACCCCGAGTGGGATGCCGCCGACCGCCCCGACTTCGAGGCCGGAGCGGCGTCGCTCGCGTCGGTGGACGCCGGCACCACCGAGGCGGGCCTCCCGCGTCGCCGGCCGAAGGCGCACCTGGTGCCCGGCAGCGCGCGGCCCGGGCCCCCGTCGGGCCCCACCGGCGAGAACGGCGCGGCCGTGCCGCGCCGCAGCCCCGACGCCGTGCGGGGCCGGCTCGCCAGCTACCAGCGGGGGGTCGCCGACGGCCGGTCGAACCGGCCCGTCCAGCCACCCGACGGCGGCCCCGCCGACGGGGTCCCGAACCGTGGCCCGGCGCACGCCGCCGGCCCGTACACCGAGGAGGAGGAGCAGTGACGGCACCCCAGTCGCAGCCCAGCAGGTTCGGCTGGCTGGTCTCGAACTTCGCCGAGCGCGTCCCGGGCGTGGCGCACGCCGTCGTGGTCTCCGCGGACGGCCTGCTGCTCACCGGGTCCAACCGGCTCCCGCGGGACCGCGCCGACCAGCTCGCCGCCGTCGCCTCCGGGCTGATCAGCCTCACCCAGGGCGCCGCGCGGTGCTTCGAGGCGGGCGAGGTCGTCCAGACGGTGGTGGAGATGGAGCGCGGCATCGTGCTCCTCATGTCCATCAGCGACGGCTCCTGCCTCGCGACGCTGGCCGCGCCGAACTGCGACATCGGGCTCGTCGGCTACGAGATGACCCTCCTGGTCGACCGGGTCGGCCAGCTGCTCACCCCCGAGCTGCGCGCCGAGCTGCAGGGCACCGGGTTCCGATGAGCCGCCGGAGGAGGTGAGCGACGGTGAGCCAAGGACCGGAGGACGACGCCTTCGCGCACGTCCTCAACGGGATCACCGGCGGGCCCGCACGACGCCCCGGCGAGCGGCGCGGGCTCCTCGGGCGACTCCGCCGGGCCACGGGCGCGGACGGCCAGGACGACACCGAGGACGCGGACGACGGCGCCTCACCGGCGGACCGCGAGGCCGCGCGGGCGCTCGACGACGGGTCCCCGGGCGACGGGGGCGGCGCCCACCGCAGCCCGCCCCAGGGCGTGCCGGCCGGTCCGCCGTCCGCACCGCGGCCCGGGGGGTGGCGTCCCGTCGTGGAGCGCCCCGACGGGGCGTACACCAACGGCTCCCGACCGCCCGACCCCGCCGACCACCCGGACGCCGCCGAACCGACCACGCCGGCCGGCATCCCGATGGGCCGGCACGAGGTCGGGGCACCGGACTACCCGGACGGCCCCCGGGGCGGGGACGAGCCCCCGGAGTCGTCCTTCGTCCGGCCGTACGCCTGGACCCGGGGACGGACCCGCCCGGCGTACGACCTCGCCGTCGAGACCCTGCTCTCGACGACTCCCCGGGGCCGCGACCCCGAACTGGTCACGCAGTACGAGCACCGCATGATCGCCGACCTCTGCCGCGACCCGAAGTCGGTGGCCGAGGTGGCGGCCTTGCTGTCGCTCCCGCTCGGCGTGGCCCGCGTGCTGCTCGGTGACATGGCCGCGCACGGATCGATCGTGGTGCACGAGACCGCCTCGTCGACGGGCGACGGCCCGGACATGGCGTTGATGGAAAGGGTGCTGAGTGGACTACGACGGCTCTGAGGCTGCTGCGCCGACCACGACGTCGGCGAAGATCGTCGTGGCCGGGGGCTTCGGGGTCGGCAAGACGACCTTCGTGGGCTCGGTCTCCGAGATCGACCCGCTGACCACCGAGGCCGTGATGACCGATGCGAGCGCCGGCGTCGACGACCTCACGGCGGTGCCCAACAAGCGCACGACGACGGTCGCCATGGACTTCGGGCGCGTGACGCTCGACGCCGACCTGATCCTCTACCTGTTCGGCACGCCCGGGCAGGACCGCTTCTGGTTCATGTGGGACGACCTGGTGCGCGGCGCGATCGGCGCGGTCGTCCTCGTCGACACCCGCCGGCTGGCCGACTGCTTCGCCGCGGTCGACTTCTTCGAGGACCGCAACCTGCCCTACGTGCTCGGGGTGAACACCTTCGACGGCGTGCTCTCGCACTCCCTGCGCGACGTGGCCGAGGCCCTGGCGCTCGACCCGGCGGTGCCGGTCATCACCGTCGACGCCCGGAACCGCGAGTCGACCAAGGAGGCCCTCATCGCGCTCGTCGAGCACGCCATGCAGGTCTGGGCGGTCGGCGCCCGCGCCTAGCCGCCTCTTCCGACGTACGAACGGCCGGTTCGTCACCTTCGAAGGTCACGAACCGGCCGTTCGTACGTCCGCGGGGATCAGGCCAGCACGCTGACCGAGGTGATCCGGTGCAGCGCGAAGCTCACCGAGGGGCCGGGCCCGGCGTCGTCGTCGACGGCGGCGTCGGTGCCCTCGAGCAGCCCGCCGCCCACCCGCAGCGGGCGGACCACCCGCTGCGATGCGGTGCCCTGCGCGTCGACGTAGCCGATCCACACGGTGCGCCCGGTGCGGGCGGCGTCGGCGAGCACCGCGACCGTGGCCGAGGCGGTCTGGCGCGTCGATCCGGGCACCGTCGCGGGACCGCGGGCGGCCGTCGCGGCCTTGTCCCCGGCCCGCAGCTGGGCCACGAGGGCGGCCACCTGGTCGTCGGAGAGCCGCGGGCCCCCGTTGGTCGAGGCGCGGTCCGGCCGGCGCGGGGCGGTCCGCCGCCCGCGGGGCCGCAGGTCGAGCACGCTGCCGTCGGCGTCCTCGGCGACGGGGGCGAGCCCGGCGGCGCGCAGCGCCTCGAGCACCTCGGCCAGCGGGTGCGTCGACACCACGACGGTCGGGGCGATCCGGCGCAGCTCCAGGGCCTCGGCCTCCGGGCGGGACACCACCTCGGCGAGCAGCGCCTCGTCCTCGGAGCGCAGGAACGACGCCGCCGACCCGCCGCGCAACCGTCCGTGGCGCCGCGCGACGTCGTCGACGAGGTAGGTCAGGCCCTGCGGGACGGGGGTCGCCGAGCGCGTCGCGAAGAGCTCGTGCACGTCGGCGGCGGTCCACCCGAGGTCGAGCGCGCGGCGCACCGAGTGCTCGCTGATGCGGTAGACCGTGGCGCCGCCCGCGGACTCGACGTCGGCCACCCGGTCCATCGCCGCCGCGAGGTCGGGCTCCAGGCGGCCCGGCGCGACGGCGGTCAGGTCGGCCTGGAGCAACACGTGCCCGACGGGCGCGGGCAGCGCCGGGCGCAGGGCGGCGGCCGCGGCCGCGTCGGGGTCGTCGTCGGGGCGCCGCGCGGTGCGAAGCAGCTCCCG
>NZ_JBVPVA010000273.1:0-7665 GCF_055612215.1 Actinomycetospora sp.
GGCTGAGGTGCCCGGTCAGCCCCCGAACGGCCCCGCGGAGAGGGCCTCGGTGAGCAGGGCGACGAGCGCCGCGTGCTGCGCGTCGGTCGACGACCCGACCTCCTCGTCGGAGCCGTCGAGCGCCACCGCGGCGAGGCCCGCCTTGTCGTCGATCAGCGCGGCGATCCGGGCGTCGATGGTCTGCGCGGCGAGGATGCGCCACGCGGTGACGGGCATCGACTGACCGATCCGGTGGCTCCGGTCGATCGCCTGGGTCTGCTCGGCCGCGGTCCAGGGGAGCTCCGCGAGCACCACGTTGGAGGCCACCTGGAGGTTGATGCCGACGCCGGCCGCGGTCAGCGAGCAGACCGCGACGGCGACCTCCGGGTCGTTGACGAAGGCGTCGATGTTCCGCTGCCGCACGGTGGAGGTCTGGTCGCCGCGGATCGAGGAGAACCGCACGCCCTGCTTGGTGAACGTCTCCTCGGCGGCGTCCATGACGTCGATGTGCTTGGCGAAGAAGACGACCTTGCCGGCGCTGCGCGCGAGCTGGGCGGCGTAGTCCGCGGCCAGGGCGGCCTTTGCCTGGCCGATGCGCCGCATCATGCTGAACACGTTGTCGCCGTTCGGCGAGGAGGCCGCGTCCTTCTGCTCCCAGGTGGCCACCCGGCGGACGAGGTCGTGGTCGATCCCGTCGACGGGGCCGGAGCCGCGGGCGGCGATGGCGTCCTCGTAGCGTCCCACCATCCGCTGGGCGAGGTCGCGCTCGGCCGCCCGGATCGACCGGCCGGTCGGCCCGTCGAGCTCGACGGGGAGGTCGGCGATGCGCCGCGGCGGGATGTCGGCCGCGACGTCGACCTTCCGGCGCCGGACGATGCCCAGGTCGACGACGCACTGGCGGGCGGCGGCGGAGAAGCCCGGGTCGGCCGGTGTCAGCCCGGTGGCCGTCAGGGCGTCCATCAGGTCGGGGAGGGGCTTCTTGTCGTCGATCCAGCCCAGGAACTCCCAGATGGCGAGGAAGTCCTCGATGTCGTTGATCAACGGGGTGCCGGTGAGGGCCATCAGCAGCGGGCGCGCGGTGAAGGACCGGATGCGCTCGGACAGTCCCAGCACGTGCTGGGAACGCTGCGAGGTCTTGTTCTTGATGAAGTGCGCCTCGTCGACGACCATCCCGCGGAAGCCGAACTCCCCGAGCCAGCCGACGTGCCGGTCGAGCACCTCGTAGTTGACGACGACGATGTCGGCGAACCCGTCGATCGAGTCGCCGTTGCCGTGGATCGCGGTGGCCTTGCGGCGCGGGGTCCAGAGGCCGGCCTCGCGGACCCAGTTCGTCTTGACGACGTTGGGGACGACGACCAGCAGCGGGAACGCCTTCGCGGCCTCGGCCGCGAGGAGGGCCTGCGCCGTCTTGCCGAGACCGGGCTCGTCGGCGAGCAGGAAGGTGCGGTGCCCCTCGGCGGCCGCGGCGACCAGCCGGGCCTGGTGGGGCATGAGCTCGTGCCCGCCGGCGGCGCGCCGGGAGATCGGCGCGGGCAGGTCCATGCAGGCGGAGGCCCCGCTGCCGGCGCGCTCGAACGAGCGCAGCAGCGGACCGAGGAGCTCCCAGCCCGCGAGCCGGGACGGACGGGCCGCGCTGGGCCGCGCGGCCGAGAAGTCGGGGGCGAGGAACGGGTTGGCCATCTGCCGCGAGACCACCGACTGGGGCACGACGCCCGGCTTGGCGGGCGCGGCCGGGGCCTCCTCGACCGGCGGGGCCTCGACGGGGGCCGGCTCGATGCCGGCGCGCTGGAGCATCTCGCGCTCGAGCGCCCGGGCCTCGGGGGTGACGACGGCGTCCTCGCCGAGCAGCGCCATGAGCGCCTGGTCGCGGACCGCGGTGCGGGCCAGTGACGACGCGACGTCGTCGAGGCGCTTCTGCTTCTCGGCCCGCCGGGTCTCGCCGATGGTCTCGTCGGCCCGGACCCGCGCGCGCTCGTCGCGCAGCAGCAGGGTGGCGGCCTGGAACGTCGTGCGCGTCGCGGAGGTCACCCGCCGGCGCTCGAGCGCCGTCTGGACCTCGCGGACGGCCTGCGCGAGCACGGACATGACGTCCTCGCGGCCGCGGTTGCGCCGACGGTCGCCACCGGGGGCGCCGCCACGGCGGGCCCTGGTCTGGGTCTGGCCTCGACGAGCCACGTACCTCCTCTGAACACCCGGCAGGCGCTGCCGGGCATCGTGCTGCGGTCGGCGGGGCCACGGGGACGACCCGCGTGACTCCGCCGCGATGCGGACCGACCCGCGGGTCCCCGGGCGATCGCCACGGTGGACCCGAACGGTCCGCGACCCGGGGACACCCACCGGTCGACGGTGACGGCCTACCAGACGGACCGACCGTGCCGGACGGGCAGCAGAGGGCGTACCGGGTTCGCGAGCGCCATCCTACCGCGCCCGGCCCGGACCGCGCTGTTCCCACCGCCCCGCGAGTGTCGCCGGTGCCCCGGGGCGCACGACGACGCCGGCCCGGCCACCGCGTGGTGACCGGGCCGGCGTCGGGGCAGGATCTAGTCCAGGTAGTCGCGCAACACCTGGGAGCGCGACGGGTGGCGCAGCTTCGACATGGTCTTCGACTCGATCTGGCGGATGCGCTCGCGCGTCACGCCGTAGACCTGGCCGATCTCGTCGAGGGTGCGCGGCTGGCCGTCGGTGAGGCCGAAGCGCAGGCGGACCACGCCGGCCTCGCGCTCGGAGAGCGTGGCGAGCACCGACTGCAGCTGGTCCTGCAGCAGGGTGAAGGAGACCGCGTCGACGGCCACCACGGCCTCGCTGTCCTCGATGAAGTCACCGAGCTGCGAGTCGCCCTCGTCGCCGATGGTCTGGTCGAGCGAGATGGGCTCCCGGGCGTACTGCTGGATCTCCAGCACCTTGTCCGGGGTGATGTCCATTTCCTTGGCCAGCTCTTCGGGAGTGGGCTCGCGCCCGAGGTCCTGGAGCAGCTCACGCTGTATGCGGCCGAGCTTGTTGATGACCTCCACCATGTGCACCGGGATGCGGATGGTGCGGGCCTGGTCGGCCATGGCGCGTGTGATGGCCTGGCGGATCCACCACGTGGCGTAGGTGGAGAACTTGTAGCCCTTGGTGTAGTCGAACTTCTCGACCGCACGGATCAGGCCGAGGTTGCCCTCCTGGATCAGGTCGAGGAACGCCATGCCGCGGCCGGTGTAGCGCTTGGCCAGCGAGACGACGAGGCGGAGGTTCGCCTCGAGCAGGTGGGACTTGGCGCGCTCGCCGTCACGGACGATCCACCGCAGGTCGCGCCGCATCTGCGTCGCGAGCTCCTGCTGGGCCTCGGCCACCTTGCGGAGGCGCTCCGCCGCGTAGAGGCCGGCCTCGATGCGCTTGGCGAGCTCGACCTCCTCCTCGGCGTTGAGCAGCGCCACCTTGCCGATCTGCTTGAGGTAGGCGCGGACCGAGTCGGCCGAGGCGGTGAGCTCGGCGTCCTTGCGCGCCTGGCGCAGCGCCTCGGACTCCTCCTCGTCCCAGACGAAGTCGCCGGACTTCTTGTCCTCCTCGGTCGGCTCCTCGGTCTCGACGTCGGTGGCCTCCACGACCTCGACGACCTCGGCCCCGAGCGCCTCGACCTCGTCGGTCAGGTCCTCGGCGCCGGGCGCGGCCTCCTCGAGCTCGCCCTCGGGCGCGTCGGGCTCGCCCTCGCCCGTCGCCGGGGCGTCGGCGGTGCCGGCCTTCTTGGCGGGGGCCTTCTTCGCGGTCTTGCTCGCCGCACCGGCCTTGGCCGCGCGGCCGGACTTCGTGGACCGCGACGGCGCCGCGGTCTTCGCCTCGGCCGGGGCCGTGGTGGGGGCGTCCGCGTCCTCGGTGCTCACGACGGCGAGCCCGGAGGGCTGCTCCGCCGTGGCGGTGGAGGCGCGACGGCGGGAGGCGGAATCTGCGGCTGCCACGTACGACCTTTCGCGACGAACGACACTGCTGGGCGGGCACGGGACCGGCGGGACGGGGCGCGGGCGGTTCACGACGGAGGGCGTCGGGAGCGGCTTGCGGACCCGGTCCAGGCGGTGCGCCGACCTGGGCTGCGCTCCATTGTAACGACGCCGGGTGACCGCCGCCCGTACCTCACGGGGACCGCTTGCCGCGCCCTCCGAACGGAGATCTCTGCTGCGGCCGTCCGGGGTACGAACCCGCAGGTCAGGGGCTCGTGCCCTCGGCCGCGGCCATCGCGGCGCCGACGATGCCGGCCTGGTTCTGCAGCAGCGCGGGCACGACCTCGGTGCGCGCCTCGAGCAGCGGCACCCACTTGTCCGGTTTCTTGCTCACGCCACCGCCCAGGACGAACAGGTCGGGCCAGATCAGGTCCTCGAGGACCTGCAGGTAGCGGGAGAGCCGCTTGGCCCACTTGCCCCAGCTCAGGTCCTCGCGCTCGCGGGCCGCGGCGGACGCCCGCGTCTCGGCGTCGTGCCCGTCGACCTGCAGGTGCCCGAACTCGGTGGAGGGCAGCAGGACGCCGTCGTGGAAGACCGCGCTGCCGATGCCGGTGCCGATCGTGAGCATGCACACGACCCCGCCCCGGCCCTGCCCGACCCCGAAGCGCATCTCGGCCAGCCCGGCGGCGTCGGCGTCGTTGAGCACGTGCACCGAGGTACGCCCCAGGCGCTCCCCGAACAGCGTTACCGCGTCGGTCCCCGGCCAGCTCGGGTCGATGTTGGCCGCGGTGTGCGCCACGCCGTCCTTGACCACCGAGGGCAGCGTGATCCCCACGGGGCCTTCCCAGGCGTGTGCCTCGACGACCGCGGCCACGGTGTCCGCCACCGCCTCCGGGGTGGCCGGGTGGGGCGTCGCGATCCGCACCCGCTCGGCGACGAGGTCGCCGGTGCGGGTGTCGACCACGTTCCCCTTGACCCCGGTGCCCCCGACGTCGATCCCGAGTCGCCATGCGTCGTTCACGTGGTCCCCTCTCGCGCTGACCGGGGATGGTAGGTCACCTGTGGTCCGATGGGACCCGTGGACGATCAGGATGTCCGGACGTTGGAGAAGGTCGCGGTCGAGGTGGCGCGGGAGGCGGCCGAGCTCGCCCTGGCCGTCCGGGACCGGGTGGTCGGGCCCGGCTCGGTGGCCGACCTGCCGACCAAGAGCTCGGCCACCGACGTCGTGACCGAGGGCGACCGCGAGTGCGAGACGCGGATCCGGGAGCGCCTCGACGCGCTGCGCCCGGGCGACGTCGTGCTCGGCGAGGAGGGCGGGGCCGACGCGGACCCGGAGCCCGGCCAGGTCCGCTGGGTCGTCGACCCGATCGACGGCACCGTGAACTACGCGCACGGCCTGCCCTGGTTCGCGGTCTCCATCGGTGCCGAGGTCGACGGCCGTCCGCTCGCCGGCGCCGTCGTCGAGCCGGTGTCGGGGCGGGTGTGGAGCGCGGCGGTCGGCCACGGCGCCTCGCTCGACGGCCGGGTGCTGCGGGCCTCGGCCCTCGGGCGGACCCCGGTCGCCGTCGTCGCCACCGGCCTGGGCTACGACCCGGAGCGACGTCGCCGGCAGGCCGCGCTGCTCGCGCGCCTCGCGCCCGAGATCGGCGACGTCCGGCGGGCGGGCTGCGCCTCGCTCGACCTGTGCTCGGTGGCGGCGGGGTGGGTGGACGGCTTCTACGAGCACGGCCTGAACCACTGGGACTGGGCCGCCGGGGCGCTGATCGCGCAGGAGGCGGGCGCCGTGGTGCGCCGCCCGGACGCGGCCGACCCGGAGGAGCTCGGGCCCGACGCGCTGCTCGCCGCCGGACCGGGGGTCGCCGCGGGCCTCGCCGACCTGCTGCGTGCCCACGGGGCGGGGGAGATCTAGGCGGAGCAGTCCACGTTGCGCAGCGCCGAGAGGGCGGCCGGCTCGGTGCCGGGCACCGTGCCGCCCGACGAGCTGCTCCGGGTCAGCGCCTTCAGGGCGTCCTGCGCCCCCTGGCTCGGGGTGACGTCCCGGAAGTCGCTGCCGAGCGCGAGGTCGACCGCGGCGCCCTGGCGGCCGTCGTCGACCAGCTCCGCGCAGGGGACCACCAGCGAGAGCGTGCGGGCCGCCGAGGCCCCCGCCGGTCCGTAACGGATCTGGCCGACGCAGGACAGGTCCTGGCCGGGGTAGAGCGGGTCGTTGTCGGGTTCGCCCGCCTCGGGCATGCCGAGCTCGCCGAGCTCCACCGCGGCGAGCTGCGCCGACCCGCGCTGTCCGGCGCCGTTCAGCACCCGCACCGCGGTGTCCGCCGGCGCGGCCGCGGGGGTGGTGTCCAGGGCGGTGCGGGACTGCACGCTGCCGCCCCCGGACACCGGGGGGTTGCACGAGGTCACCGACGTGGCGGTGGAGTTCGCGAAGACGACGATCCAGGTCAGCAGGCTGGCGACGGCGAGGACGAGCACGAGCAGGCCCATGGGGAGCAGGTGACGGCGCCGGTACCCGCTGCCGGCCCGGGACACGGAGGCGGCCACGGGGCCCCACCCTAGTGGCGGGCCCGCGGCCGGCCGCCGGTGCCGCACCCGGGCGCGCGGGACCGGCCCCGGACGCGTCGTCCCGGGCCCGCACCGCGCGAGATCACACCTTCGGAGCAGTGGTTCCCGGAACCGCCGCGGCGGTCCGTGGTTTACCCTCGCGCCGCCTCGCGGCGTGACAGGTGTCAGCACCCGGCGGCGATGAGACCCGCGTCACTCGACGGCCCCGGCACAAACCGGTGCCGCCCCGCGTTGTGCAGCCGCACGACAACACCGCAATACGAGGGTGGGACACACCATATGGCGACCGACTACGACGCCCCGCGACGCAACGAGTCCGACGAGATCGGAGAGGACAGCCTCGAGGAGCTCAAGGCCCGGCGCAACGAGGCACAGTCCGCGGCCGTCGACGTCGACGAGACCGACACCGCGGAGAGCTTCGAGCTGCCGGGCGCCGACCTGTCCGGCGAGGAGCTGACGGTCCGGGTACTGCCCAAGCAGGCCGACGAGTTCACCTGCGGCAGCTGTTTCCTGGTCCACCACCGCAGCCGACTGGCAGAGACCCGCGGCAACGCGTTCATCTGCCGCGACTGCGCGGCCTGACTCCACCGTCCACGGGCCGGCGAGGACACCGAGCACGACCGACACCGAGCACGCCCGACACCGAGCACGACGACAGCACGACCGATCACGACGGGCCCGGCCCGGGGAACGCCTCCCGGCCCGGGCCTTTCGCGTGTCCGGGGCCCCGCTCCTGGCCCGGACCCCTGCCCGCGGGCCCTACGGCTCGCGCCGGATCGCGGCGAGCAGGCGGTCCGGCCGCCGTGTCGACACCACCCAGTACGGCGTCGGGTCGTCCGGGTCGAGGATCTCGAGGCGCACCGCGGGACCGACCCACGGCCGGTGCAGCACGTGTGCGGCCGGGTCGAGCTGGGGGCCGAGGGCCATCCGCTTGCTCTCGTCGCGGACGACGTCGGTGCGCCCCACGAACCGCGTCGGGATGTGCGCGGCACCGGCCCACAGCTCGCGCTCGCGGTCGGGACCCGCACCGACCCCCACCCGGATGCGCCCGAGCCACCACAGCACGGCGGCGGCCAGCGGGAGCACGACCAGGAACGGCACCCAGAACGGCATGCGCGGCAGGGCCATGTCGACCTCGAGCGCCACGAGCGCCCCCGCGACCAGGCCCGGGGGCCACGCCCACCAGGGCAGGCCGAGCCGCTCGAGCCCGGGC
>NZ_JBVPVA010000313.1:0-7504 GCF_055612215.1 Actinomycetospora sp.
TGAGCAGCGGACTGGCGAATCCGGAGTTCGTGCGACTCGGCGAGGCCCTGCAGGCGCAGGCCGGTGCGCCTGGGCGGGTGCGGCGCGCGGCGGCGACGATGGCCTGCGCGGTGCCCGCGCTGCGCGATCGCCTGCCGGTGCTGGCCGATCTCCCCCAGATCGCGGTGAGCTGCTCGCCCACCGCGCTCGGCGACCGCATGGAGGCCACGTACGGCGGCCACCGCCACGGCATCCCGTGCCGGCTCGCGGTCTCGGTGCTGGCCCTGCCCGCCGGGGGCGAGGACTACCTCGCGGGGCCGGCGCGGCAGGCGGTGCGGGTCAACGGCGCCCGGGCGGCCGAGGCGGGCGTCTCCTGCCGGCGCATGGGCCGCGTCGAGGCCGAGGTGCGCATCGCCGCGGTGCTGCGCGCCCGCGGCGAGGAGGACCGCGTCGAGGGCGTGCGCGCCGACCTGCAGTCCGGCCTCGTCGCCGCCTGGCTCGCCCGCGACGCCGACGACGTGACCGAGGTGGTCGCGCTGACCTCCGTCGACGGGTCGTTCGCCCGGCTCGACCTGCTGCTGGCCGCGCCGGCCCGGGCGGCCGGACCGGCCCGCTACCTGCTCGCGGCCCACCTCGTGGGCGAGCTCGCGGCGCGCGGGGTGCGCCACCTCGCCGTCGACACCGCCCTGTTCCTCGACGCCGAGACGCGCGACTTCCAGCGCCTCCTCGGCTTCGAGCCCATGACGCTGGAGCTCACGCGAGGCCCGCAGCCCGACGGCGGCTGCCCCGCCCCGCGGGTCTCGCCCGCCTCCGGCCCGGTCCCGACGGTGTCCGCGCAGCGCCGGCCGGCCGAGTCGCGTCCGGCCGAGCGGGTGGGTGCGCGCGTGGGCTGACCGCCTGCAGGACGAGCGCGCGACCCCCGCGACGGGCAGACTCCCCACCGAAGCCACCGCCGCCGCGGGAGAGGGGCAGCCGATGCGGATCGCCGTCGTCGCGACCTGTCTCGGGGACGCGCTGTTCCCCCGGGCCCCGATCGCCACCGTCGAGCTGCTCGAGCGGCTGGGCCACGAGGTGGTGTTCCCGGCCGACCAGACCTGCTGCGGCCAGATGCACGTCAACACCGGCTACCTCGACACGGCGCTCCCGGTGGTCCGCCACCACGTCGAGGTCTTCGGTCGGGCCCTCGACGAGGGGGTGGACGCGATCGTCGCGCCGTCCGGCTCGTGCGTCGGGTGCGTCCGCCACCAGCACGCGATGGTCGCCCGCCGGGCCGGGGACGAGGGCCTGGCGCGGGCGGCCGAAGCGGGCGCGGCGCGCACCTACGAGCTTTCCGAGCTGCTCGTCGACGTGCTGGGCGTGACCGACGTCGGCGCCTACTACCCGCACCGCGTCACCTACCACCCGACGTGCCACTCGCTGCGGATGCTGCGGGTCGGCGAGAAGCCCCTGCAGCTGCTGCGCGCCGTGCGGGGGCTGCAGCTCGTGGAGCTCCCCGACGCCGACGTCTGCTGCGGGTTCGGCGGCACGTTCGCGGTGAAGAACGCGGAGACCTCGACCGCGATGCTGGCCGACAAGATGTCGAACGTCCTCACCTCGAAGGCGGAGGTCTGCACGGCCGGCGACTCGTCCTGCCTCATGCACATCGGCGGCGGCCTCTCCCGCCTGCGGACGGGCGTGAAGACCGTGCACCTGGCGGAGATCCTCGCGAGCACCGACCGCGGGGACCCCTCGGCGGACTTCGTCACCGGCGACGCCGCCGACCGCTCGACGGAACGCACCGGTGAGGCCGCCGGGCAGGCGCACGGTCCGGGGGTCCCGGTATGACGACCACGCCGCTGGGGATGCCGACGGTCGCCTCGGACCCGCACGGGCACCTGCGCGGCGTCGAGTCCTTCCCCGAGGCCGCGCACACGGCCCTCGCCGACACCCAGCTGCGTCGCAACCTCGGGCACGCGACGCGCACCATCCGGGCCAAGCGCGCCGGGGTCGTGGCCGAGCTCGACGACTGGGAGGAGCTGCGCCGCGCCGGCGAGGCCATCAAGGCCGACACCATGTCGCGGCTGCCGGAGCTGCTGGTCGAGCTCGAGGAGCGGGTCACCGAGCGCGGCGGGGTCGTGCACTGGGCGCGCGACGCCGAGGAGGCCAACCGCATCGTCGTCGACCTGGTCCGGGCGACCGGGGCCGACGAGGTGGTCAAGGTCAAGTCGATGGCCACGCAGGAGACCGGGCTCAACGAGGCCCTCGAGGGCGCCGGGATCGCGGCGCTGGAGACCGACCTCGCCGAGCTCATCGTGCAGCTCTCCCACGACCGGCCGTCGCACTTCCTGGTCCCGGCCATCCACCGCAACCGCGCCGAGATCCGCGAGATCTTCCTGCGGGAGATGCCGGGCGTGGACCCGGACCTGACCGACGAGCCCCGCAAGCTGGCGATGGCCGCGCGGACGCACCTGCGGCGGAAGTTCCTCTCGGCGAGGGTCGGGATCTCGGGGGTCAACTTCGCGGTGGCCGGGACCGGGACGCTCTCCGTGGTCGAGTCCGAGGGCAACGGGCGGATGTGCCTGACGCTGCCCGAGACCCTGATCACCGTGATGGGCGTCGAGAAGGTCGTCCCCACGTGGGCCGACCTCGAGGTGTTCCTGCAGCTGCTGCCGCGTTCCTCCACCGGCGAGCGCATGAACCCCTACACCTCCACCTGGACCGGGGTGACCCCCGGCGACGGCCCGCAGGCCTTCCACCTGGTCCTGCTCGACAACGGCCGCTCGAACGTGCTGGCCTCGCCCGACGGGCGGACCGCCCTGCACTGCATCCGCTGCTCGGCGTGCCTCAACGTCTGTCCGGTCTACGAGCGCGCGGGCGGCCACGCGTACGGCTCGGTCTACCCGGGCCCGATCGGCGCGGTGCTCTCCCCGCAGCTCACCGGCATCTCCGGGCCCGACGACGTGAACGCGTCCCTGCCGTACGCGTCGTCGCTGTGCGGAGCGTGCTTCGACGCGTGCCCGGTGCGCATCGACATCCCGCACCTGCTCGTGCAGCAGCGCGCCGCCGCCGTCGACGCCCACACCCGGCCGACCGGTCAGGACGTCGCGATGCACGCCGCGGCGATCGCGATGACGACGCCGGGCCGCTTCAAGCTCGCCGAGCGGGCGCTGGGCGTCGGGCGCGTGCTCGCCGGGCGCAAGGGCCGGATCTCGACGCTGCCGTGGCCGCTGTCGGGGTGGTCGAACGCCCGGGACCTGCCGGCGCCCCCGGCGGAGACGTTCCGGCAGTGGTGGTCGCGCACGCACGGGGACACGACGCGGAGCGGAGCTGGACCATCGAGCGGGGACGCCTGATGGAAGCCCGCGAGGAGGTCCTGGCCCGGCTGCGGTCGGCCCGGGACGCGGGTGCCCCGCCGGCGCCCGTCGTCGTGCCCCGCGACTACCACCCGGCGGGCCGGTACGCGGCCGGCACGGAGGACGCCGTCGCCCGGCTGGACGAGACCCTGACCGACTACCGCGCCACGGTGACGCGGGTGTCCGCCGAGGACGACGTGCCCGGCGCGGTGGCGGCCTTCCTCGAGGGCGCGCGGACCGTCGTCGTCCCGCCGGGGCTCCCGGGGACGTGGCTCGCGGCCTTCCCCGGCGACGTGCGCGCCGACGACCCGCCGCTCTCGGTCGACGAGCTCGACCACCTCGACGCGGTGGTGACCGGCGCGGCGGTCGCGATCGCCGACACCGGCACCTTCGTGCTCGACTCGGGCGCTGCGGACCAGGGCCGGCGGGCGATCACCCTGGTGCCCGACCACCACGTCTGCGTCATCCGCGCCGCCGACGTCGTCAGCTCGGTCCCCGAGGGGGTGGCACGCCTCGACCCGACGCGCCCGCTCACCTTCGTCTCCGGTCCCTCGGCGACCAGCGACATCGAGCTGGACCGCGTCGAGGGCGTCCACGGGCCCCGCCGCCTCGACGTGGTGCTCGTCGGGCCCTGAGGTGCGCTGCGCGCTCGTGCGCAGTATTCCGCCCTATGACACGGACAACTGCTCACGAGCCGGAGGCACCAGGTCGATCGCGCGCCCGAGCGTGGTGAGGCGCTCGTCGAGGGAGTCGCCCGCCGGGTAGAGCCGGACGGTGTCGACCCCGACGTCGCGCCACACCCGCAGCCGTTCGCGGACCATCTCCTCGGTGCCGAGCAGCGTCGTGGCCAGCACCATCTCGTCGGGGACGAGCGCGGCAGCCCCGTCGCGGTCCCCGGCCTGCCAGCGCTCGCGGGCGGCCACGGCGATCTCCGACCAGCCCTGGCGGGCGTAGGCGTCGTGGTAGAAGTTCGTGCTCGCGGTGCCCATGCCGCCGAGGGAGAACGCGAGGCCCCGACGCCGGGCGGCCACCATCGCGGCGAGCTCGGTCTCGTCGTCGGCGAACGCGACCTCGGCGCCCTGGCAGACCGTCAGGTCGGCCCGGGTGCGCCCGGCCCGGGCCAGCCCGGCGTCGAGGTGCTCGAAGTAGGCCGCGGCGCCCTCGGGGACGAAGCTGGTGCCCAGCCAGCCGTCGGCGACCTCGCCGGTGAGCTCGAGCATGCGGGGGGACAGCGACGCCACGTAGATCGGCAGGTCGGGGTTCGCCGGCATCGACAGGCGCATCGGCCGGCCCTCGCCGCCGGGCAGCGGGATCGTCACCGTGCGCCCCGAGTAGGCGATCCTGTCCCCGGCGAAGGCCTGGCGGACGACGTCGATCGTCTCGCGCATCCGGGTGGCCGGTCGCGCGAACGGCACGCCGTGCAGGCCCTCGACGACGCCGGGCCCGGACGAGCCCAGCCCGAGGGCGAACCGGCCGCCGGACAGCGCGTCGAGGGTGAGGGCGGCCTGGGCGACCGCGACCGGCGTGCGCGTCCCGACCTGGATCACGCCCGAGCCCAGCCGGATCCGCTCGGTGCGGGCCGCGAGGAACCCGAGCACCGACGGCGCGTCCGAGCCCCACGCCTCGGCGACCCAGCACTCCTCGAGCCCCAGGTGCTCGGCCTCGACGACGAAGTCGACGGCCGTGGGATCCGAGGAGCCCTCGACGGTGGTGGCGGTCCTCATCGCTCCGCGTCCGCCCGGATCGCCGCGAGCGTGCGCTGCATCGAGGCCTCGAACTCGCGCAGGCGGACGAAGACGATCTTCTGCTCCTTGTCCGGCATCCGGTCGATGGCGTGGCTGAGCCCGGAGCGGCCCGGCCCGAGGCGGACGCGCTGGCACAGCCGCGTCCCGCCGTCGGCGTCCTCGAGCCGGAAGGACCAGCGCGCGGCCGGGCCGTCCTCGCCCTGGACCTCCCACGCGAACTCGGCGGCCGGCTCGCACGTCACCACGGTCGACGTCGCCGACCACTCGCCGAGCGACGGGTGGCTGCTGCGGCCGACGAAGCGCGCCCCGGGCGCCGGGCCGGTGGCGCCGTCGGCCCACTCGACGGCCTGCAGCTCGCCACTCATGGTCGGCATGCGCTCGACGTCGCTGACCAGCGGCCACACCCGCTCGGGCGGGGCGGCGACCCACGTCTGCACCTCGACCTCGGGCTGGTCGGCGTAGCGGGCGCCGGTCCACTCCATCGTGGCCTCCTCGGGCTCCGGGGACGTCGGGGTCACCCTAGAGAGCCTGGGTTGTGGAACACCACCCAGCTCCGGGCGTCGAACGCCGACTTGCGGTGCGCACGCCTGCCGTGCACCATCCACATGGATGGTCCATGGAGGGAGGTCGAGGTGGTCGGGGAACCGGATCGCACCGAGAAGATCACCGTGAACCTGGGTCCGGTGGACCTGGGGCGGATCGATCTGCTCGTGCAGGAGGGCTTCTTCAGCAACCGGACCGACTTCATCCGCACCGCCGTCCGCACCCAGCTGGCCCGCAGTGAGCAGACGATCGAGCACACGGTCGCCCGCCGCACCCTCGTCCTCGGGACCCAGCACTTCTCGCGCGCCGACCTCGAGGGCCTGCGGGCCGCGGGGGAGCAGGTCCACATCCGGGTCCTCGGACTCGCGACGGTGGCCGAGGACGTCGATCCCGAGCTCGCCCTGGCGACCATCGCCTCGGTCGAGGTGCTCGGGGCCTTCCGCGCCAGCCGTGCGGTCAAGGCGGCCCTCGGGCCGCGCATCGTCTGACGATCGTCAGGAGCACCCATGTCCCGTCTCACCCGGCTCGTCGACGCCCTCTCGCGTCCCGGTGCCACCACCTCCCCGCGCTTCGACGAGGCCACCCGGCTCAGGCGCTCGGGGCAGCTCACCGCCGCCACGGCCTCCATCCAGCGCGCGCTCGGCGGGGCCGGCCTGCCGGGGACGGGCCTCCCGGGCGCCGGCCTGCCGGGTCTCGGCGGCGCCGGCCTCACCGGAGGCGTGCCCGGGCTCGGGGGCCTGCCGGGCATGAGCGGCACGGCCGGCTTCCCCGGCGGCGCGCAGGCCCCGACGGCCGGTGCGGGTCGGTCGCCGGGCAGCGTCACGCGGGGCGCGGTGGGCTCCCTGGCCTACCGCCTCTACGTCCCGACGGCGCCGCAGCGTCCCGCGCCGCTGCTGGTCATGCTCCACGGCGGGACCCAGGACGCCGACGCCTTCGCGGCGTCGACCGGGATGGACGAGGTCGCCGAGCGCGAGGGCATCGTGGTGGTCTACCCCGAGCAGTCCCGGTCGGCGAACGCCATGGGCTACTGGAACTGGTTCCGCCCCGGCGACCAGGAGCGCGACCGCGGTGAGCCCGCCATGATCGCCGCGGTCGCCCGCGAGGTCGCCGGCGCGCACGACGTCGACCGGGAGCGGATCGGCGTGGCCGGCTTCTCGGCCGGGGCGGCGATGGCTGCCGTCCTCGCGGCGACCCATCCGGACCTGTTCTGCGGTGCCGGGGTCCACTCCGGGCTGCCATACCGCGCCGCTCGGGACGTCGGGTCGGCCTTCGCCGCGATGTCCTCGCCGCCCTCGACGGTGGCCGACGCGGGCCCGGTCCCGCTGATCGTGGTGCACGGGGACGCCGACCGGACCGTCGCGCCGGGCAACGCCGACGCGGTGGTCCGCTCCGCGGTGGGGCGGGTCGCCGGGGCGCAGCGGGAGCGCGAGACCGGCGGCGCGCAGGGCGGACGGTCGTGGACCCGGGAGCGGTGGACCGAGCCCGGCGGCCGCGTGATCGCCGAGTCGTGGACGGTGCACGGGATGGGCCACGACTGGTCCGGCGGGCGCGCCGGCGCGTCCTACGCCGACCCGTCGGGCCCCGACGTCGCGACCGCGATCGTCGCCTTCTTCGGCATGGCACGCGCGACCTGATCCGGACCCGCCTCAGGCGTCCCATCCCGATGATCATCAGCACGTGGGGCAGGCGGGGAGGTGCTCCGACGTGCCTGGTGTGCCCCTGGCGGGGCGCGGCGCCCCCGGCCGACGGCGCCGACCGCGCTCCCGCTCAGCCGCCGAAGTAGCGGCGGGGGTTGTCGACCATCATCGTCGTGATCTGTCGGTCGGTGACCCCCGCCTCGCGCAGGGCGGGCAGGACGTCGCGGGTGATGTGCTCGTAGTGCCAGTTCGGCGTGGTCGCGTGCAG
>NZ_JBVPVA010000369.1:0-6828 GCF_055612215.1 Actinomycetospora sp.
GTCGAACCCGGACTCCCGCGGCACGCCGTCCATCCGCCCGCCGAGCCCGGTCACGACGTTGCGCAGCGCGCGGTCGTTGACGTCGAGCACGCGCCGCCACGTCACCCGGTACGGGTCCAGCCCGGACGCGTTGCCCTGGTAGAGGTGGTTGTCCAGCACCGCGGAGAGCATGTTGTGGGCACTGGTGACGGCGTGGAAGTCGCCGGTGAGGTGGAGGTTGAACTTCTCCATCGGGACGACCTGCGAGTAGCCCCCGCCCGCGGCGCCGCCCTTGATCCCGAACGTGGGCCCCATCGAGGGCTGCCGGATCGCGACGACGCCGCGGCGGCCGATGTGCGAGAACGCCTGGCCGAGCCCGACGGTCGTGGTCGTCTTGCCCTCGCCGAGCGGCGTCGGGGTGATCGCGGTCACGACGACGTACTTCGCGCGCGGCCGGTCGGCCATCGCCTGGATCGCGTCGAGCTCGATCTTGGCGACGTCGCGGCCGTGCATCTCCAGCAGGTCCAGCGGCAGGTCCATGGCCGCGGCGACCTCGTCGAGCGGCTTCAGCGTCGCCTTCTGCGCGATCTCGAGGTCCGACGGGATGCTCATGCCGATCACACAAGCAGACGCCGCGTCCGCCGTCGACGCGGGAGCCCGGGGAGCGGCCGACCGCCGCGGGGAGGCGTCGCCCACGCCGACGGGCCACGGGCGCCCTCGTCCGTCATCGTCTGCGGGGTGGCGTTCGCGACCCTCCTCGGCCAGATCGGGCCGGTGTTCGCCGTCATCCTCGTCGGCGTCGTGCTCTCGGGGAGCGAGCGCTTCGGCGACTCCGCGGCGGCGGTCCTCAACGACGTCGTCTACTACGTCGCGCTCCCCGCGCTGATCTTCGTCTCCACCGCGACCTCCGACCTCTCCGCCGGCATCCCGCCGATCGCGCTGGCCGTGGGCATGGGCGTGGTGCTGGTTGCCTACGGGCTCGGCGCCGCCACCGCGTTGCTGTCCCGCACCGGGGGCCGCGAGGCCAACGCGGTCGGGCTGGTCGCGGGCTGGGGCAACGTCGGCTACCTCGGCATCCCGCTCACGACGGCGGTGCTGGGTCCCGCCACGGCGCTGGCCGCGTCGTTGGTCTCGACGCTGCACACGGCCCTCGCCGTGACGATCTTCCTGGTGGTGGCCACCCTCGTCGACCACGACCGCGACGACGGGCACCCCACCCGCGGCACGCTCGCCCTGACCCTGGGTCGGCGGGTGCTCGGCAACCCGGTCGTCGTCGCCATCGTCGCCGGGGTCGTGGCGGCGGCGCTGCGGGTGCGGCTGCCGGCGCCGGTGGTGAGTGCGGTCGGGCTGCTCGGCGACATGGCCGCACCCGGCGGCCTGCTCGCACTGGGGATCCTGCTGCGCGGGGCGCTGCCCGCGCTGCGCGTCGGCCGCACCCGGCTCGCCGGGATCGCGGGGTGCGCCCTGGTGAAGCTCGTGGTGATGCCCGCGCTGGCGATCGGCGCGGTGCACCTGTTCGCGGTCCCGGCCCCGTGGGCTGCGGTGCTGGTCGTGATGTCGGCGCTGCCGGACGCCGCCACGGTCTTCGTGCTCACCGCGCAGTACCGGACCTGGTACCGCGAGAGCACGGCGGTGGTCGTGCTGACCACCGCCGGCTCGGTGGTGACACTGCCGGTGGTGCTGAGCCTGGCGCTCTGACTCAGGAGCCGGAGGCGTCCTGCCAGAGCCGGCGTCGTTCCTCGTGGGTCCGCGCGTCCGAGATCCGGTCGACGAGTCGCGCCTGCTCGTCGCTGGCGGCGCCCTGGGCGACGGCCCGCTCGGCGTCGGCCATGTCGCGGTCGGCGCGGGCCTCGTCGACGTCGCCGGGGGTCGGGTTGACGTACCCGCGGTGGGCGTCCTGCGGTTCGGTGGTGCGGCCCGTCGCCCCGGGGGTCCGCTTCGTCGTGATGGCCACGTTCCTCATCCTCCGTCCGCCGGTCGTTCCGGCTCCGGGGCCTGCTCTGGCCCCGTCGTGGGCTGGGTAGGCGCGATGTGCGCGCGACAATCGGCGCTGTGTCGTACGAGACGCCGTGCCCGGCCGCGGCCGTGGTCCTCGCGGGCGGCCGTTCGCAACGCATGGGGACCGACAAGGCCGGGCTGCCCTGGGGCGACCGCACCCTGCTCGAGCACGTGGTCGGCGTGCTGGCCGCCGCGGTGACCGGCCCGGTGGTGATCGTCGGCACGGTGGGTGCGCCCCGGACGGTGGACGGGGCCCGGGTCGAGCCGGCCCGGGTCGTCTCCGTGACCGACGACGAGCCCGGGCGCGGGCCCCTGCAGGGGCTGGCGACCGGGCTGCGTGCGGCCGCTGCCCGGGACGAGGCCGTCGCGTTCGTGTGCTCGGTCGACCTGCCCCTGATCAACCCCGCGTACGTGGCGGCCGTGCTCGCCGCGCTCGGGGAGGCCGAGGTCGCGCTGCCGGTCGTCCACGGCCACCGCCAGCCGCTCGCGGCCGCCTACCGGACCGCGCTCGGCGACCGGGCCGCCGCCCTGCTCGCCGCCGGCGCGCGCCGCCCGGGCGACCTGTTCGCCGCAAGCGTCGTCCGGGAGCTGAGCGCCGCCGACCTCCTCGCCGACCCGGACCTGCACGCCGCCGACCCGGAGCTGGACGCGGTGCGTGACGCGGACACCCCGCAGGAGTACGCGGCCCTGCGCCGGCGCACCCCCGGCCCGTGCGGGTGACCCCACCCGGCGGGCGCACCGCGCGCGTCCGTGACACCGTGCTGGCGTGCGGAGCGGCCACGGGACGGAGCGGGGACCGGTGACGGCGCTGCGCGGCCTCCTCGTCGCCCTGGCCGCCCTGCTCGTCCTCGTGGGCTGCTCCACGGGCCCCGCGGACATCCCCTCCGGCCAGTCCTCCGACGGCGCCGCCACCCAGGGTCCGATCGCCGAGGTCCGCTCCCCCGACGCCGCCCGCGCCAAGCTGGCCCTCGCGCTCGCCGACCCGTGCTACTCCTCCCCCGACCCGCGCGCGGTGTGGCCGCGTTGCGGGCGCTGGGTCGAGGAGAGCGCCTCGACGGCCCGGACGGCGACCAACGCGCTCCCCGACGACCCCGCGGTCACCGGTGCGGTCGCCGCCGTCGCGGCCGCGCACGACGACTTCGTCGCCCGCGGCTGCCCGGGGACCGGCCCGACGGTGCCGCTGGACGCCAACAGCTGCATCGGGGCGCTGACCACGGTGCGCGGCGCGATGGGCCGACTCTCGTCCGCGCTCGGCCCGCCGTCCTGACCGCCGCGGTGCCCGGCCCGCCCCTACGCTTGCCGCCCATGGCCAGCCTCTCCGAGCCCGACGTCCGCGCGTTCCTCTCCCACGGCACCCGCACCGGCAAGCTCGGCTGGACCGCCCGCGACGGCCGGCCCCTGGTCGCCCCGATCTGGTTCCTGCTCGAGGGCGAAGGCGCGGACAGCACGCTGGTGTTCAACACGGCCGCCGAGACGGCCAAGGGGCGGGCACTGGCCCGCGACCCGCGGGTGGTGCTCTGCGTCGACCTCGAGGAGCCGCCGTTCGCGTTCGTCCAGGTCCAGGGCACCGTCACGCTGACCTCGGATCCGGACGAGCTGCGGCGCACTGCCACCGAGCTCGGCGCCCGCTACATGGGTGAGGACCGGGCCGCGGAGTTCGGGCGGCGCAACGCGGCGCCGGGCGAGCTCGTCGTGCGCATCATCCCGACGAAGGTCGTCGCCACGCTGGACATCACCGGGTGAGCCCGCAGCGTCCCGCGCTGGCCGCCGCGCTCGACCTCGAGGCCCACCCGGAGGGCGGGTGGTTCCGGCGCATCTACGAGTCGGTCGTGACCGTCGAGCCGCCCGGGTACGGCGCGACCCGCCCGTCCGCGACCGCGATCCACTACGTCCTCGGCCCCGGCGAGGAGTCGGTGTGGCACCGGGTGCGCTCCGACGAGCTGTGGTTCTGGCACCGCGGCGCCGCGCTGGAGCTCCGGCTCGGCGGGGACGGCGACGCCCCGGCGGACCCCGGTACGACCTACGTCCTCGGCTCGGGGGCCGTCGACGGCGAGCGGCCCGCCCTGCTCGTCCCTGGAGGCCACTGGCAGCGGGCGACGCCGCGGGCGGGAGGTCCCGACGACGGCGCGGTGCTGGTCAGCTGCGTCGTCTCGCCGGGCTTCGACTTCGCGGACTTCACGACGGCCGGCTGAACCGACCCGCACGCGGGGCGGGCTCAGCCCGCCTCCGGCTCCTCCGCCGGGGCCTCGGCCGGCGCTTGGGCCGCCGGCGGCTGCGCGGCCGGGGCCGGCACCGCGGGCGCGGCCGGCTCCGCCGGGGCGGGGGCCGGCACGGCCGGCGTGGGCGCGGCGGGCGCCGACGTCGGGACCGAGGCGGACGGCTTCGCCGGTCCGTCGTCGCCGCGCGTCGGCTTCGACGTCGTCGTCGGGCTGGCCGACGTGCTGCTCGCCTGCTGGCCCTCGCCGGTGGCCGTCTCGCCCGGGTCGGTCCCCGCGACCGGCACGAACTGGCCGAACGTCTGCTTCGGCGTGCCCTGCGTGGCGCCGTCCATGAACGTCTGCCAGATGTCGCTGGGGATGCCGTGCCCGTAGATCGGTCGCCCGTCGGCGTACTGGATCGGGGTGTTGTCGTCGGTGCCGACCCACACCGAGGCGACCAGGGACGGCGTGTACCCGACCATCCAGGCGTCGTTGTTCTGGTTCTCGACGTGGGACTGGACGGTGCCGGTCTTGCCCACGGCCGGACGCCCGCCCGACAGCGAGGCGCCGTCGTAGGTCGGGACGTCGCTCATCGCCTCGGTGACGTTGCGCGCGACCTTCGCGTCGATCCGCGGCTCGCCCTGGGGGGCCGCGTGGTCGTAGAGGACCTCGCCGCTCGCCGTCGTGACCTTCTGGACCAGGTGCGGCTTCTGGTAGACGCCGTCGTTCGCGAACGTCGCGTAGGCCCCCGCCATCTCGAGCGGCGTGACCTCGACGTTGCCCAGCGCGATGCCGCTGTTGGGGTCGTCGAGCTTCGCCGAGATGCCGGCCTGGTGGGCCGCGTTCGCCACCGCCTGCGGGCCGACCTCGTTGCCGAGGGCGGTGAAGACGACGTTGTTCGACAGCGTCATGGCCTGCTTGAGCGAGCAGCTCGAGCAGTCGGCGCCCTCGACGTTGCGGACCGTCTTGCCGGGGATCTGCTGGCCGTCGAACTGCGTGCTGATGCCGATCGGCGGGTCGTGCTCGAGGGCGGCGAGCATGACGAAGGGCTTGAACGTCGAGCCCGCCTGCTTCTGCACCTGGGCGTAGTCCAGCCCGGCGCCGTTGTCCCCACCGAAGTAGGACAGGACGTCACCGGTGCGCGGGTCGACCGAGACGGCGGCGGTCCGCAGGTTCCCGGGCTTGTCCTTCATCTCGCGGTGGACGGCGTCGACCGCCTCCTGCTGTGCCTTCGGGTCGATCGTCGTCTGGATCTGCAGGCCCTCGGTGACCAGCGCGTCCTCGTCGATGCCGAGCGAGCGCAGCTCGTCCTTGACGGCCGAGTAGATGTGGCCGCGGGCGTCGTCGGGGACCCCGTTGACCTGCTTGCGGGGCGGGGCCGAGGTCGGGAAGCGCGCCGCGGTCCGCTCGGCCGGGCTGAGCCACCCGGAGGAGACCATGCCGTCCATGACGTAGTTCCACCGGCGCTGCGACCCGTCGAGGTTGACCGCCGGGTCCCACTGCGAGGGCGCCTGGATCAGGCCCGCGATCATCGCGCCCTCGGCGGGGGTGAGGGCCTCGACGGGCTTGTTGAAGTACGCCTGCGAGGCAGCCTGGATGCCGTACGCGCCCCGGCCCAGGTAGATGCTGTTGAGGTAGTCCTCGAGCACCTGGTCCTTGGTGTACTCCTGCGTGATCTTCGCGGAGATGATCAGTTCGCGGAACTTGCGGAAGTACGAGTGCTCGTCGCCGACCATCGCGTTCTTCACGTACTGCTGCGTGATCGTCGAGCCGCCGCCCGCGCCGCCGGTGACCTGCTTGAGGGCCGCGTGGACGATGCCGGTCAGATCGAAGCCGGAGTTGGTGTAGAACGTCCGGTCCTCGGCCGAGAGCACCGCGTGCTGCACCGGCAGCGGGATCTGCGCGATCGACACCTTCTGCCGGTTGCCCTGCGCGCTGGGCGCGACGCGCGCGAGCACACTGCCGTCGGAGAAGGAGACGGTGTTGAGCTGGCTCTCCACCGCGGCGTCGGCGTTGGGGACCGGGATGAACAGCCAGCCCAGCGCGAGGCTCAGCACCGGGGCGCCGACCGCGGTGGCGAGCAGCGCGTAGCCCGCCCGCCGACGTCGGCGCCAGAGCCGCGCCGAGGCCGTGAGCGACGCGACGTCCTTGCCGTCGAGGTAGGCCTGCACGTGGTCGTCGACCCAGTGGCCGGCGGCCACGAGGTGCTCGCCGCCGGGCCAGTGGCGGACCTTCGCGGCGACGGCGACGACGAGGGCGGCGACCGCCGCGGCGACGCGTCCGCGCGGCGGCGCCGGACGGGAGCCGGCCTCCCGGTCCGCGCCGCGCCGGGTGGCCGCCCGGCCGGCGGACCGCCCGGTGGAGCGGGTGCCGGAGCGGGCGGCGGCCCGGCCGTGGCCCGCGGCGCGGGTGAGGCCCTCGCGCCCGGCGGCGCGGCGCTCGGCGCGCGTCTGCGTCGACTGCGGGACCCCGCCGGTGCGCCGGCCCGTGGAGCCCGGGCGGCCGGTGGAACCGGGGCGGGCGGTGGTGGTCGCGGCGCCGGTGGCGGTGGCGGTGGACCCGGCCGCGTCGCGGGGGCGGCCGCCCTGCTCGTCGTCCGGGCGGTCCGGGGCGTCCCCGACGGCCGGGGCGATCGCGGTGCCCTCCGCGGTGC
>NZ_JBVPVA010000452.1:0-1075 GCF_055612215.1 Actinomycetospora sp.
TCGCTGGGCCTGGTGGCCATCGTGTCGTTCGCGGCCGCCGTCGTGGTGACGGCCCTGGTGGCGTTCGGGATCGTGGGGCTCGCCGCGCGGGCGCCGCGGCCCGACGGCCCGGAGCCGGCGCTCTCGCCGTCGGCGGGCACCGCGGTCGGGGTCGTGTGCCTCGTCGTCGCGGCGGCGATCGTGCTCTACGGGCTCTACATCATCGTGGCCTGATCGTCCGAGCAGTGCGGCGCGGCGTCGTGGACCCTCCCTCGGTCCGCGGCGCCGCGTTTCGTCGTCCTCGGGCGGATCGACGACGGGGCTTTACTGCCACTGGCTGCAAGCGTCGACGCTTCGCTGGCACTACGGAAAGGCCGGGACCCCGGAAATCAGCCGCGCGCCCGACCCAGCTTCTCCCCCACGCCCGCCGCGAGCGTCCGCACCTCGTCCGGGTCGGTCCCCGGGTCCGGGCGCACGTGCAGCACGACCCCCGCGGGGGTGCGGCGCTGCACGAACCACGCCCCGCCGCTGGGCAGGTCGTGGTGCTGGCGGGAGCGGATCGCCCCGGTGACGCGGCGGTGCACCGTCTCGGGGATCTTCCCCGGGTCGGGCAACGGGAGCCTGCGGGGCTCGGCGTCGGCGAGGAGCACCACCCCGCCCTCGAGGTGCTCGACCTCGCGCGACTCCACCACCTCGAGCGCCCCGCCCGCCCACGCCGCCTTCGTCACCAGGTGCCACGGCACGCGCCGGTCGTCGATCCAGAGACCGAGGTCGGTGGCGAGCACGACCTCCCCGCGCCGCGTGCGCGAGTCGGCCAGCACCCGCTCGTCGGCCGCGAGCGTCCCGGTGAACCCCTCGGGCGTGAGCTCCCGGCCGGTCAGCAGCGCCGTGAGCCGCGAGATCACGCCGACCACTGCCCACCGATCGCCTGGTCGCGCAGCGCCTTCTTGTACTGCTCGAGGGCCACGAGGTCCCCGAAGAGCTCGTGGTACTCGTCGGCGTCGGTGACCGGCGAGATCCGCTGCAGCCGCGACTTGATCTCCGCGACCTGCCGCTCGACCAGCGCGCCCTGCAGGGCGGTGAGCATCGAGGACAC
>NZ_JBVPVA010000576.1:0-5042 GCF_055612215.1 Actinomycetospora sp.
CCCGGACCCGTCCACCGACCCCGATCAGCACCGCGACACCGCTCCCGACGCCGAGCGGAGCCGCCCGGACGACCCGGCGCGGGGCTGGGTCCGCCGGCTCGGGCTCGACTGCTGGCGCCACCGCGGCCTCACGGTCGCCTCGGTCGGCGCCTCGACGCTCGGGGTGGGGCTGGAGTCGGTCGGGCCGCTGCTCGTGGCCGTGGCTGTCGACCGGGCGGTGCGCGGGTCCACGGCGGGCCTCGCCCCGATCGTCGCGGGGATCGTCGCGCTGGCGCTGGTGAAGTTCGCGATGGCGTTCCTGCGCCGCTACCTCGGGGGCCGGCTCTCGCTGTCGGTGCAGCACGACCTGCGACGCCGGGTGTTCGGCTCGATCTCCCGGCTCGACGGCCCGCGGCAGGACGCGCTGCGCACCGGCCAGGTGGTCTCGCGCGCGAACTCCGACCTCCAGCAGGTCCAGGGCCTGCTCGGGATGGTGCCGTACTCGGTGGGCACGGTCGCGCAGGTCGTCGTCTCCGTCGTGATCATGGCCTGGCTCTCGCCGCTGCTCACGGTCGTCGCGCTGATCACGCTGCCGGTGGCGCTCGCGTTCACCCTGGTGATGCGCCGGCGCCTCTTCCCGGCCACGTGGTCGGCCCAGCAGCGTGCGGCCGAGGTCGCGCAGGGCGTCGAGGAGACCGTCACCGGGGTCCGCGTCGTCAAGGGCTTCGGGCAGGAGGAGCGGGAGACGGCGCGGCTGGCCGGGGTCGCCGGGCAGCTCTACGGCGACCGGCTGCGCGCGGCCCGGCTCACCGCGCGGCTGACCCCCACGCTCGCCGCGCTCCCGACGGTCGGGCAGCTCGTGGTGTTCGCCCTCGGCGGCGCGCTCGCCCTCTCCGGCCAGATCACCATCGGGACCTTCCTGGCCTTCACCACCTACATCGCGGCGCTCATCGCGCCGGCGCGGATGGTGGCCGGCCTGGTCGTCACCGGGCAGCTGGCCCGGGCCGGCGTCGAGCGCGTCTACGAGCTCATCGACTCCCAGCCCGACATCGTCGACCCCCCGCAGGCCGTGACCCTCCCCGCGGGGCCGGTCGGTCTCGAGCTCGACGACGTCCGCTTCGGCTACGCGCGCAGCGAGCCCGTGCTCGACGGGGTGTCGCTGGCGGTCCGGCCCGGCGAGACGCTCGCGGTGATCGGCACGGCGGGCTCGGGCAAGTCGACGGTGGCGCTGCTCGTCCCCCGCTTCTACGACGTCCAGGGCGGCGCCCTGCGCGTGGGCGGGCACGACGTGCGCGGCGTGTCACTGACCTCGCTGCGCCGGGCCGTGGGCGTGGTGTTCGAGGAGGCCTTCCTCTTCTCCGACACGGTGCGCGCCAACATCGCCTACGGCTCCCCCGACGCCACCGACGCCCAGGTGCGGGCCGCCGCCGCGGCCGCCCAGGCCGACGAGTTCATCCGCGAGCTCCCCGAGGGCTACGACACCCGCGTCGGCGAGCGCGGGCTGACGCTCTCCGGCGGCCAGCGCCAGCGCGTCGCCCTGGCCCGGGCCCTGCTCTACGACCCCCGGGTGCTCGTGCTCGACGACGCGACGAGCGCCGTGGACGCCACCACCGAGGCCGCCATCGGGGAGACGCTGCGCGCGGTCACCGCCGAGCGCACCACCCTGGTCATCGCCCACCGCCGCTCCACGCTCGCCCTGGCCGACCGGATCGCGGTCCTCGACGAGGGCCGGGTGGTCGACGTGGGCACCGCGGCCGAGCTCACCGGCCGGTGCCGCCTGTTCAACGCCCTGCTCGCGGGGCCCGGGGAGGCCATCGACCAGCCGGCGCGGGCCCGGATCGACGACGTCGAGGGCCCGGGTCCCGACGGGACGACGCCGTCGCTCTGGCCGGTGCCCACCGAGCCCGACGCCGACCCGGCCGACGCCCCCGCCGGTGACCGCGGCGGGCCGGACCCGGTCGCCGCGGGCCTCGACGGCACCGTGTCCTCCCGCGAGATGCGCGCCGCCCTCGCCACGCTGCCGCCGGCCGACGAGCGTCCCGACCTGCACGGCGAGGACCCCACGACGCCCGACCCCGGCTTCCGGCTGGGCCACCTGTTGCGCCCGGTCCGCCTCGCGCTGGCCGCGGTCATCGGGCTGGTGGCCCTCGACGCGCTCGCCTCGGTCGCGTTCCCCTCGCTCGCGCGGCTGGCGGTCGACGGCGGGATCAACGGCCGCGACCCCTCGATCCTCGCGCTCGCGGTCGCCATCGGCCTCGGCGTCGTCCTCGTGGACTGGGTCGTCGTGTTCGTGCAGACCGTCCTCACCGCCCGCGTCGGCGAGAGCCGGCTCTACCTGCTGCGGGTGCGCAGCTTCGCCCACCTCCAGCGCCTGGGCCTCGACTTCTACGAGCGCGAGCTCGGCGGCCGAATCATGACGCGCATGACGACGGACGTGGACGCGCTCTCGTCGTTCCTGCAGACCGGGCTCGCCCAGGCCGTCGTCGCGCTGCTCACCGTGCTGGGGGTGGCGACGGCGCTGCTGGTCACCGACCTCGAGCTCGCCCTGGTGGCGCTCGCGGTGATGCCGATCCTCGTGGTGGCCACGGTGGTCTTCCGCCGTTTGTCCTCGGTCGCCTACGCCGAGGCGCGCGAGCGCGTCAGCGTCGTCAACGCCGACCTGCAGGAGAACGTCGCGGGGCTGCGCGTCGCCCAGGCCCACACCCACGAGGCGGCCTCCGCGGCGCACTTCGCCCGCCACAGCGACGCCTACCGCCGTGCCCGGCTGCGGGCCCAGCGGCTGATCGCCACCTACTTCCCCGGCGCCAACCTGCTCTCCGACCTCGCCCAGGCCGCCGTGCTCGGCGTCGGCGCCGCGCGCGTGGCGGGCGGGGACCTGTCCTCGGGCGTCCTCGTCGCCTTCCTGCTCTACCTGGCCATGTTCTTCGGGCCGGTGCAGCAGCTCTCCCAGGTCTTCGACGGCTACCAGCAGGCCCGCGTCGGCCTGACCCGCATCTCCGAGCTCCTGCGCACCCCCACCTCGGTGCCCGCCGCGATCGAGCCGGTCACCGTGGGCGCGCTGCGCGGGGACGTGGAGCTGCGCGACGTCGGGTTCTCCTACGCGGGCGCCGACATTCCGGCGTTGTCGCACGTGTCGCTGCGCGTCCCGGCCGGGCGCACCGTGGCGCTGGTCGGCGCGACCGGGGCGGGCAAGTCGACGGTCGTGAAGCTCGTCGCCCGCTTCTACGACACGACGACCGGCGCGGTGCTGATCGACGGCGTCGACGTCCGCCGCTACGACCTGCCCGGGCTGCGCCACCGCCTCGGGGTGGTGCCGCAGGAGGCGCACCTGTTCGTCGGCGACATCGCCTCGAACATCGCCTACGGGCGGCCCGACGCGAGCCCGGCGGAGATCGAGGAGGCGGCCCGGCGGGTCGGCGCGCTCGACGTCGTCGCCGCCCTCCCTGCCGGGTTCCGCCAGCCGGTCGGTGAGCGGGGTGGCGGTCTGTCGGCGGGGCAGCGTCAGCTCGTGGCCCTGGCGCGCGCCGAGCTCGTCGATCCCGCGCTGCTGCTGCTCGACGAGGCCACCGCTGCGCTCGACCCCGCGACGGAGTCGGCCGTGCTGGCCGCCGGCGACCGGGTCGCCGCCCGACGCACCACGTTCGTCGTCGCCCACCGCCTCGCCACCGCGGCGCGCGCGGACCACATCGTGGTGCTCCACGGCGGCCGGATCGTCGAGGAGGGCACGCACGAGGAGCTGCTCGAGGCCGACGGTCGCTACGCCCTGCTGTGGCGGACCGGCGCGGCGACCGCCGACGACGCCGAGGAGCTCGTCGAGCGCACGGGCGTCACCCCCGGTGGCGCCGCCGTGGCATGAACCGGTGCAGTGGGCAACAGGCCCGCCACCCGGGTACTCGCGGGGCGGTAACCTGGCGTCCGTTCCATTCCCGGCGTGATTGAGGCGATTTCCAGCCGTGTCGACGAGTAGCCCGGCAGCTCAGTTCGGTCCCAACGAGTGGCTGGTCGACGAGATGTACCAGCGCTACCTGGCCGACCCGAGCTCGGTGGACCAGGCATGGCACGAGTTCTTCGCGGACTACGCCCCCGCGGACGGTGAGAACACCGCCGGCGCGAACTCCTCCTCCTCGACGGGGGCCTCCGGCGCGGGCGCGTCGGCGCCCTCCTCCGGGGCCGCGTCGGCCACGGGGTCCTCGTCGTCGGGCGACTCCTCCGGCGCCCGGTCGGGCAACGGGAGCACGGGCGCCCCGTCCTCGACGGCGTCCCAGTCCCCTTCCGCGAACGGCGGCGGGAGCAGCACGAACGGCGCGTCGGCCGCGGCCACCCCGCAGTCCTCGACGTCCACGCAGTCGCGGTCGTCCACGTCCTCCCCGACCTCGCAGCAGTCCTCGTCGTCGGGGTCCGGCAACGGCGCCACGAGCACGCGACCCGCCGCGGAGTCCCCGGCGGAGACCAAGCCGGCCGCCGGGTCGACGACGCCCGCGAAGTCCCACGGCGACGGCGCGGACGACGCGACCGTCAAGCCGCTGCGGGGCGCCGCCGGCGCGATCGCCAAGAACATGCAGGCCTCGCTGGAGCTGCCCACCGCGACGAGCGTGCGCGCGGTCCCGGCGAAGCTGCTGGCCGACAACCGCATCGTCATCAACAACCACCTGCGGCGCTCCCGCGGCGGCAAGGTCTCGTTCACCCACCTGCTCGGCTACGCCATGGTGCGCGCCCTGCGGGACTTCCCGTCGATGAACCGCCACTACGGCACCGACGAGAAGGGCCGGCCCGCGGTCGTCGACCCGGGGCACGTGAACCTCGGCCTCGCGATGGACCTGCAGGGCAAGGACGGCTCGCGCTCGCTCGTCGTCGTCGCGCTCAAGGGCTGCGAGAAGCTCAACTTCGCCCAGTTCTGGGCCGCGTACGAGGACGTCGTGCGCAAGGCGCGCACCGGCAAGCTCACCACCGAGGACTTCGCCGGCGTCACGATCAGCCTCACCAACCCGGGCACGATCGGCACGAACCACTCGGTGCCGCGCCTGACCGTCGGCCAGGGCACGATCGTCGGCGTCGGCGCGATG
>NZ_JBVPVA010000598.1:0-2603 GCF_055612215.1 Actinomycetospora sp.
TCCACCGCAACCCCTCACCATCGAGGTGTTGCGACCACCCCTCGCATCCGCCTCGATGGTGATCAACCGGCCGTTCGTACGATCGAGCCACCGCGCAGATGGGCGCCGACCGTGCTCCTCGTCGTCCACAGCTCCCGCATCGACCCGAGTTGTCCCCAGGGCTCGTGGTGATCCTCCCCGTGCGGGGGCGGACGGCAGGACAGTTCGCGGCATGTCTCGTCCGTCCCGCGTCTCGCCGGCAGCCCTCGCGGACCTCGCCCCGTTGCGGGTGGCCCGCACGGCCGCCCTCGTGGCGATCGGCATGCGTCCGTCGACGATCGCGGCCCGGGTGCGCTCGGGCATGTGGCAGCGCCCGTTCCTCGGCGTGATCGTCATGCAGAGCGGCCCGCTGACCCGGGAGCAGTTCATCCTGGCCGCGATGCTCCACTGCGGGGACGACGCCGTGCTCACCGGCGCCGAGGCCGTCCGGAGGCACGGCCTTCACCGTGTCCCCTCGGGTCAGGAGCTGCACGTCCTCGTGGGGAAGGACTGCCGTCGGCAGAGTGGGCCCGATCTCGTCGTCGAACGGACCGGGCGGCTGCCTCCGACCGTCGAGCGCGACGGTGTCCGGGTCGCGCTCCTGGATCGAGCGCTCGTCGACAGCGTGCGGAGGACCCCGGGTCGAGATGACGTCCTGGCGACCCTGTCCGAGGCGGTGCAGAAACGGCGCACCACGGTGGATCGGTTGCTCACCGAGCTGGATGCGGGGAACCAGCGCGGGTCGGCGATGGCGCGGGAGGTCCTCTCCGAGGTGAACGACGGCATCCGGTCGGTCGCCGAAGGCTGGGGCCGCAGCCTCCACGGGAGGAGCACGCTGCCGCCGATGCTGTGGAACCCACGGCTGCTCCGCCGGGATCGCTCCCTCCTCGCATGCCCGGACGGTTACCTGCCGTGCGTGGGGATGGCGTGGGAGCACCACTCGGTCCTGTTCCATCCCCCGGAGCGCGAGGACGACGACGCCCGACGAATAGCCGACATGGTCGCTGCCGGCGTGGTCGTGGTCCAGCACCGCCCGCGCCGGCTGCTGACGGAGCCGGATCGGGTCCTCGACGAGTTGTTCGCGTACTACCGATTGGCGGCGTCGCGCCCGTGCCCCGATCTCGTCGTCGTTCCCGCATAGACCGACCCGTGACAGACGAACGGCCCGTCGATCACCATTGAAGGTGACCAACGGACCGCTCGTTCAGGTCGAACGCGGGCCGCGGACTCAGCCGCCGTAGCGGGCCGCGAGCTGGCCGCGGCAGATGCTCGTGTTGGCGTCGACCCCGACCTGGAACGACCGGGCCTTGCGCAGGTGCAGCGGCAGCGCCTCGACGCCGACGGTGCGCCCGCTCGGGTCCACGACCAACGGGTCCCCGTCCTCGGACGGGATCCCGAGCTCACGACGGCGGGCCCGGAGACGACGCAGGTCGTCCGAGGCCGGGGCCTCGCCGAGCGTCATCGCCGCCACCTGCTCCGGGGTCGCGCCGCCGCGCATCAGCGGCCGCACGACGAGGTCGGTGCCCGCCATGAGCGCCCGCTCGGTGAACGTGCGCCGCAGGTCGTCGAGCTCGTCGACCGCCTCCCCGACCTCGGTGCCGGCCATAGACCCGACGAACCCGGCCCGGGCCGCCACACCCGCGTTGATGGCGTCCGAGGCGAAGTGGTCGATCAGCACGACGTCGGGTCGGTCCACGCCGGGCACCGCCGCCACCGCGTCGTGCGCGTCGGCGACCATGAGGAAGGCGAAGTTCGGTGCGCAGAAGTACGTGGGCAGGCGCAGCTGCACGTGCGCGACCCCGCCGTCGACGTCGACCGACCCGACGAAGTCGAGCGAGACGACGTCGGTGTCGAGCTCGGGGTCGCGCACCGCGCGCAGCGCCTCCCACACCCGGGCCGCCGTCCCCGTCGCGGCCGCCGCGGCGGCCTCGTTGGAGCCGGCGATCCGGGTGTCGGAGAGCACGGTCATGCCTGGGCCACCGCCCGGTCCTCCACCAGCTCGGCGTCGTCGCTCGACGCCGGGGCCGACGTGTCGGCCGAGAGCTGGTACTCGGCAGGGACGTCGATGTCGTAGAGCCGCGCGGCGTTGAGCCCGAGGATCTTCTTCTTCCCGTCGACGCTGAGGCGCGGGTAGTCGTCGTAGTCGTGGCCCTCGGGGTAGTCCCAGTCCACGAGCCCCTCGACCTGCCACTTCGGGGTCCAGATGTTGTAGTCCGAGCCGAAGGTCATCTTGTCCTCGCCGACCCAGAACAGCAGCTCGCCCATCACCTTGGCGAAGAACCGCGGCCGGGCGTGCATGAGCCCACCGAGGACTTCTGCTTCATGGCCACGCAGGAGCCCAACGTCTACGCCGGCCTCTCGGTCGTCATCGGCGGCCTGATGCACGCCCGGCCGCGGTTCTTCGCCAAGGTGATGGGCGAGCTGCTGTTCTGGGTCGGCGAGGACAAGATGACCTTCGGCTCGGACTACAACATCTGGACCCCGAAGTGGCAGGTCGAGGGGCTCGTGGACTGGGACTTCCCCGAGGGCCACGACTTCGACGACTACCCGCGCCTCGGCGTCGAGGGCAAGAAGAAGATCCTCGG
>NZ_JBVPVA010000611.1:0-1156 GCF_055612215.1 Actinomycetospora sp.
CGCCGTCCGACGCGTCGACCTCCGCCCCTCGAGTGCCTCTGCCACCTGCGCAACGTAGCGACTGTTTCGATCTAGGGCCACCGTTCGTCGCCGTTCCGCGCCCGTCCCGTGTCGTCGGGGCCACCCTCGTCTTCGATAACGAGAACGGTTATCGTTTGCGGGTCGGCCCGCCGTGGGCGCCGATCTCCTGCCGTCCGACGTCGGCAGCGGGACCTTCCTGACACGACGCACCCCCCGGAGCCCGCATGGCCACCGCCCGCCGCGCCACCCTCACCGCCGCAGGCGCCGTCCTCGTCCTCGTCGCGGGCTGCGGGAGCCCCGGCGACCCCGGCGCCGCGGCGGCCGGCACGCCCACCGTCGTCGCCACGACGAACGTGTGGGGCGCCGTCGCGAGTGCCGTCGCCGGAGCTCCCGCAGCCCGCGACGAGGGCGAGGACGACGAGGGTGCCTGCGGCGGTGAGGGTGGCGCGGCGGGCGGTGGTCATGCGGGCTCCGGGGGTGCGTCGTGTCAGGAGGTCCCGCTGGCGACGTCGGACGGCAGGAGATCGGCGGTTGCTGCGGGGCGACCCGCAAACGATAACCGTTCTCGTTATCGAAGACGAGGGTGGCCCCCACGACACGGGACGGGCGCGGAACGGCGACGAACGGTGGCCCTAGATCGAAACAGTCGCTACGTTGCGCAGGTGGCAGAGGCACTCGAGGGGCGGAGGTCGACGCGTCGGACGGCGACGCTGGCCTCACTGGCCGCCGAGCTCGGGGTGTCCCGGACGACGGTCTCGAACGCCTACAACCGGCCCGATCAGCTGTCCCCGGCGCTGCGGCGGCGCGTGCTCGACACCGCCCGTCGGCTGGGCTACCCGGGGCCCGACCCCGTCGCCCGGTCGCTGCGCACCCGCAAGGCGGGCGCCGTCGGCCTGCTGCTCACCGAGGCGCTCTCCTACGCCTTCCGCGACCCGGTGGCCATCCAGTTCCTCGAGGGCCTCGCCCTCGCGTGCGAGGACAACGGCTCCGGGCTCCTGCTGGTCCCGGTGAGCCCCGAGGCCGAGGACGTCAGCGCGGTCGCGCGCGCCGGCGTCGACGGCTTCGTCGTCTACTCCATGCCCGACGACGACGAGCACTTCGCCGCCGTCCTCGAGCGCCCGGTCCCGGTGGTGGT
>NZ_JBVPVA010000687.1:0-3809 GCF_055612215.1 Actinomycetospora sp.
GGCCGTCCCGTCGCGCAGGCGGCGCCGGAGCACCGCGACGTACCAGAGCCCGGTGAGCGCGAGGCTGCCGAGCACGACGTGGTCGGCCGCGCGGAACGCCTCGGGCAGCGTGAGCGCCGCGACCACCACGACGAGCCAGACCAGGGCGAGGCCGGCGACCGGCAGGGCGGCGCGACCCAGGGAGAAGCCCGGCTCCCCCGTAGCCGCGAGCCGGCGGCGCCGGGCGAGGTAGCCGCCGAGCGTCAGCAGGTAGATCAGGTACGGGACGAGGGCGGTGGCGCCGACGAGGACCGTGAACGCCGCGCCGTCGAGGGTGCCGTAGGCGAGCAGCACGAGGCACACGATCAGCGACGTGACCAGGGCCGGGACCGGTGTGGCGGTCGTCGGGTTGACCCGCGCCAGCAGGCGGGACCCGGGCAGGAGCCGGTCGCGGGCCATCGCGAAGAGCAGCCGGGAGTTCGACGCGGCGGCCACCACCAGCAGCGCGAACATCGAGAAGACGACGATCGCCAGGAAGACCCTGGTGAGCACCGGGCCGAGCCAGTACCGCGCGATGTCCGCCAGCGGGACCGGCGAGGCCTCGACCGCGGCCAGGTCCGGGATCGCGACCGTGAAGCCGATCAGCGCGACGAGCCCGAGCACCCCGGAGATCACCGCGGCCGCGATCATCGCCCGGGGCACGGTGCGGCGGGCGTCGACGGCCTCCTCGGCCATGTCCGCCGCGGCCTCGAACCCGACGAGCGTGAAGATCCCGATCAGCGCGCCCCCGACGACCGCGTCGGCGACCGGGGTGCCGGGGTTCACCGTGCCGAGGAAGCCGAGGCCGTGCCCGCCGTCGGGGGTGCCCGCGTGCCCGTGGACCCAGAGGCCGAGCAGGAGCACCGAGAGCACGACGGTGCCCGCGATCTCGGCGAACACCGCGAGGTTGTTGACCCGGGCCGCCCACGCGACCCGGACGATGTTGACCCCGAAGGCCAGCAGGAGGGCGACGACGGCGATGAGCAGCAGCGTCGTCGGGTCGGCCGCGTCGAGCCCGAGCACGGTGGCGGACAGCGGGGCGAGCCCGACGAGCGCGATCCCCGGGAGCCCGACCGCCCCGTAGAGCAGGCCGAGCGCGCCGACGGTGTAGCCGAAGCGGGTCCCGACCAGCCGCGCCGTCCACTGGTAGTTCGCCCCGGCGAGCGGCATGTGCCCGGCGAGCTCGGCGAGGACGAGGACCACGAGCACCTGCCCGACGGCGGCGACCGGCCAGAGCCACACCGCGGCGGGCCCCATCGTGGTGAGCCCGTAGGCGTAGTTGACGAAGATCCCGGTGGTGATCGAGACGACGGAGAACGCGATCGCGAAGAGCGCGAACCGCCGGAGCACGCGCGGGAACGCCGTCGCGTAGCCCCCGCCCGTCGTGTCCGGCACGACGGCGAGCCTGTCAGGAAAGTCGCCCTGTCGGTGTGCTCCTCGTCCCTGGACGTCAGCAAAGCGTCGTTCACGTCAGCTGCGGTGGGTGTGCACGACGACGACGCGTGCGGTAGGCCTGTCGTGTGCCGGAGCTGCGGACCGTGGACGTCGCCGAGGTCGAGGCGGTCGTCCGGAAGCTGTGCGTCGAGGCCAACCACGAGCTGCGCGAGGACCACGTCGCGGCGCTGGAGCGGGGGCGGGCGGCCGAGGAGTCGCCGATCGGGCGCGAGGTGTTCGACCGGCTGCTGGAGAACGCCCGCGTCTCGGCCGCCGAGCAGATCGCGTTCTGCCAGGACACCGGGTACGCGGTGGTGTTCCTGACGATCGGCCAGGACGTGCACTTCACGGGCGGCTCGCTGGCGGAGGCGATCGACCGCGGCGTCGCCGAGGGGTACTCCGACGGCTACCTGCGCGCCTCGTTGGTCCGCTCCCCCGTCGACCGGGTCAACACCGGCGACAACACCCCGGCGATGGTCCACTACGACCTCGTGCCCGGGAGCGGGATCGAGCTGACGCTGCTGGTGAAGGGCGCGGGCTGCGACAACATGTCGGCGCTGCGGATGCTCACCCCGGCCGCGGGCGTCGAGGGCATGAAGCGGTTCGTCGTGGAGACGATCGAGAAGGCCGGGCCGAGTGCCAGCCCGCCGGTGACGGTCGGGATCGGGATGGGCGGCACGTTCGACCGCGCGGCCGTCCTGGCGAAGCGGGCCCTCACCCGAGACCCCACCGGCTCGCCGTCCCCGGACCCGACGCTCGCCGAGCTCGAGGCGGAGCTCGTCGAGGCGATCAACGCGACCGGGATCGGGCCGGCCGGGTTCGGCGGGACGGTGACGACGGTGGCCGTGCACGTCGAGGCCTACCCGACCCACATCGCGGCGTTCCCCGTGGCGATCAACCTGGACTGCCACTCCCACCGGGTGCGGAGCGTGACGCTGTGACGGCCTCGCTCCGGCTGCCGCTGGACGACCCGGCCGGGCTCCGCGCCGGCGACTCCGTCCTGCTCTCCGGCACGGTCTACACCGCCCGCGACGCCGCCCACGCCCGGTTCGCCGCCGCCATCGAGGCCGGCGAGGACCTCCCGTTCGACGTCGAGGGTGCCACGATCTACTTCGTCGGCCCCACCCCGGCGCGCCCCGGCCACGTCATCGGCGCCGCCGGCCCCACCACCGCCAGCCGCTGCGACGCGTACTCGCCGATGCTGGTCGAGCGGGGCCTGCAGGCGATGATCGGCAAGGGGCGGCGCAACGAGGCGGTCAAGGAGTCGATGCGCACCCACGGCTGCGTCTACTTCGGCGCGATCGAGGGCACCGCGGCCCTGCTCAGCCGCTGCATCACCAGCGCCGAGGTCGTCGCCTACGAGGACCTCGGCGCCGAGGCGGTCCGGCGCCTGACCATCGAGGACTTCCCCGCGCTCGTCGTCAACGACCTGCACGGCGCCGACCTCTACGACGACGGCCCGGCCAGCTACCGGCGCGCGTGACGCAAACCGGACGCACCGCGCCCCGGCCCTGCCCCGCCGCGGCCGAAGTGCTCTGATCGGTCCGAGCGGTGCCGCCGGCACCGACGTGGAGGGAGTGCCTGCATGCGCTACGACGCCGTCCTCGCCGAGACGATCGGCATCCGGGGACACGGCGGCGACCTCATCGAGGCCTACACCGCGCGACCGATGGACCCCGGCCCGCACGCCGGGATGATCGTCATCCACCACATGCCCGGCTACGACGCCGGCACCAAGGAGATCACCCGCCGCTTCGCGACGATGGGCTACTCCGCGATCTGCCCGAACCTGTACACCCGCGAGGCGCCCGACGCCGACCCCGACGACGCGGCCGCCACCGCCCGCGCCAACGGCGGGGTCCCCGACGAGCGCTTCGTCGGCGACGCGGCCGGCGCCGCGGCCTGGCTGCGCACGCTGCCGAACGCCACCGGCGCCGTCGGGGTCATCGGGTTCTGTTCCGGCGGGCGCCAGGCGGTGCTCACCGGGATCGAGGTCGACGTGCAGGCGGCCGTGGACTGCTACGGGGCGTTCGTCATCGGAACCCCGCCGGAGGGCTTCCCGCTGCAGGTCTCCCCGCTCACGGACCGCATCGGCGATCTCGGCGCTCCCCTGCTCGGCCTGTTCGGCAACGACGACTCCTACCCCTCGCCCGACCAGGTCGACGAGCTGGAGAAGCTGCTCCAGCAGCACGGCAAGACCTACGAGTTCCACCGCTACGACGGCGCGGGGCACGCGTTCTTCTCCGTCGACCGGCCGTCCTACCGGCCCGAGGCCGCGGTCGACGGCTGGCAGAAGGTCGCGGCCTTCCTCGACACCCACCTCGTCCAGGACCCCGTGGGAGCCGCCTGATGTGCAC
>NZ_JBVPVA010000733.1:0-4665 GCF_055612215.1 Actinomycetospora sp.
CGCCGTCCCGCTGCTGTCGATGGTCGCGATCGTCGTCGCGCTGGTGTACCGCCGGCGCGACCGCCGTCGGGTCGGGATCCCGCTCTCCGAACGGGGCCACGTCTCCGAGGAGGCGATCCGGGCGGTCACGGGGGAGCTGCCGGTGGTGGGCCCGGTCGACGAGGGCGAGGCGCCGACCGAGCTGCTGCCGCCGGTGCGTGACGGTGCCGCGGTGGACGCGGAGACCGAGGTCCTCCCGACGGCGTCGGCGCCGTCCCGCCGGCCTCGGGTCGTGCCCCTGGCCCCGCGCTCCGACCGGCGCTGAGGGCCGGTGGACCTGCGCGCGGCGCACACAGTCCGACCGACGCCGCGTTCGGTGTGGTGTGGACCTGCGCGCGGCGCACACAGTCCGGCCGAGGCCGCGTTCGGTGTCGTGTGGACCTGCGCGCGGCGCACACAGTCCGGCCGAGGCCGCGTTCGGTGTCGGGTGGACCTGCGCGCGGCGCACACGAGGTGTGTGCGGCACGCGTCGGTTCTGCCGTGACCGAGGGCGTCTGCGGGGAAAGTGTGCGCGCGACGCGCAGGTTCGCCGATCAGTCCGGCCCCGCGTTCTCGAGAGGCACACCTGGCAGGCGAGCAGGGGTCGGAACAGGCCCAGTGTGCTCGTGATCATGGCCGGGCGGCGGCCGAGCGGGCGGCTCAGGCCGGGCGGACCAGCAGCGCCACCGGGTAGCGGGCGAGCAGTTCGCCGAGCCGCGGGGTCGACCCCTGCACGGGCATCCCGGTGACCATGTCGGTCCAGTCCTCGGCCCCGCCGGGGAGCGGGAGCACGGTGTCGCGCCAGCCGCCGTCGGCCTCCAGGCCCGCGGGCAGCCGCGTCGCCACCGCCACCAGCTTCTCGCGCCCGGCCGGGCCGCCGCGGGCGAAGGCCACCGCGTGGTCGGCGGCCGGTCCGGCGGCCGGCACCGGGGCGTACCCGTAGAAGAGCTCCGGACGGAAGCGCCGCAGCCGCAGCGCGGCCGCCGTGACGAGCAGCTTGGCGCCGCGCACGTCGTCGGAGTCGGGGTCGTCGCTCGCCTCGACCGGCCCGGGCATCCAGCCGCCGTCCAGGCGCGCGAGGAGCTCCCGGCGGCGGGCGAAGTCGACGGGGCGCCGGTTGTCGGGGTCGACGAGCGAGTACTCGATCAGCTCCGTGCCCTGGTAGACGTCGGGGACGCCGGGGCCCGCCAGCTGCAGCAGCTTCTGGCCGAGCGCGTTCGAGCGGCCGAACCGGTCGACCAGCCGCACGAAGGCCTCGACGTCGTGGACGGTCTCCTCCGAGGCGAGCACCGCGTCGGGCCACGCGGCGATGGCCTCGTCGACCTCGGGGACGGCGTCGACGTGGGCGGTGACGAGCTTGGCCTCCTTGGCGGCCTTCGTCAGGTAGTCCCGCATCCGCTCCGCCGTGATGGGCCAGGCGCCGATCAACGACTGCCAGGCCAGCAGCTCCAGCGACGGCGAGGTCAGGCCCGGCTTCGGGAGCGGGTGGCGCGCGGAGAGCTTGCGCAGGAAGGCGCCCCACTCCGCGGTGAGCTCCGAGAGCACGGCGAGGCGGGCCCGCACGTCCTCGGAGCGCTTGGTGTCGTGGGTGGACAGCGTGGTCATGGTCGCGGGGGTGGCCGCGTCCCGGTGCGCGTTCGCGGCGTGGAACTCGGTGGGCGTCACCCCGAACCGGTCGGGGGCGCCGCCGACCTCGTTGAGCGCGACGAAGCGGTTCCACCGGTAGAAGGTGGTGTCCTCGACGCCTTTGGCCGTCACCATCCCGCTGGTCTGCTCGATCCGGAGGGTGAGCGGCCCGTCCGGGTCGGCCAGCATCCCGGCGCGGATCCGCCGCACGACGTCCGCGAGGTCCGGACGGGCCGTGGCCGCCGTGTCGACCGCCCGGTCGAGGTCCGCCCGGCCCTCGGGCAGGTACGAGCGGTACACCGGGTACGCGGCCAGCAGCTCGGCCACCGCCTCGACGGTCGAGCTCCGCTCCGCTGCGTCTCCCGCGTCCTGCACGACCTCCGGGGCCTCGTCCCCGGGCGGGACGAGCGCCGCGATCCGGCGCACCTCGGCCACCAGGATCTCGTCGGTGACCAGCCGCTTGGCCGCGTGCTCGGCGATCGAGAGCCGTTCGCGGGCGCCGGTGTGCTCGGCCGCGACCTGCTCGATCAGCGACTCCCCGCGCGGGTCGACGAAGAGACCGCACACCTCGCGCAGCGCGTCGTAGCCGGTGGTGCCGTCGGCGGGCCACGACGTCGGGAGGGCCTCGGTGGTCCCGTCCGAGCGCAGCGAGGTGATCTTCTCGACGAGCAGCCACGCCTCCTCGCCGAGCCCGGTCTCGCCCAGCCGGGCCCGCAGCCGCTGCAGGTACGCGCCGGGAGCGGTCAGGCCGTCGGGGTGGTCGATGCGCAGCCCGCTGATCACGTCGGGGTCGGCGGCGATCCAGCGCAGCACCTCGGCGTGGGTGGCCTCGAAGACCTCCGGGTCGTCCACCCGCACGGCGGCGAGGTCGGAGACGTCGAAGAACCGGCGGTAGGTCAGCTCGGCGTTGCCCCGCCGCCAGTGCACGAGGCGGTAGTGCTGGCGCTCGTGGACCTCCTCGGCGGTCCCGGAGTCGCCGGTGCCGGGGGCCACGGGGAAGCGGTGCTCGTAGTAGCGCAGTTCGGAGCGGTCGTCGGAGAGCTCGAGCCTCTCGACGTCTTCGGGTGACCCGAGGACCGGGAGGAGGATCGGCACCGACAGGTCGACGTCGTACCACGAGGCGTACGGCGACGCGGGGCCCTCGCGCAGCAGCGACCACCACGACGGGTTGACCGCGGGCACGGCCACACCCATGTGGTTGGGCACGAGGTCGAGCAGCGCGCGCATCCCCGCCTCGCGCAGCGCCGCGACGAGCGCCGTCCGCCCCGGCTCGCCGCCGATCTCGTCGTTCGCGTGCGTCGGGTCGACCACGTCGTAGCCGTGGGTCGAGCCGGGGGAGGGCTGCAGCAGCGGCGAGCAGTACAGCGCCCCGACCCCGAGGTCGGAGAGGTACCCGACGAGGTCGGTGGCCGCCGCGAGGTCCTGGTCGGGGGCGAGCTGGAGCCGGTACGTCGACGGCGGGATCACGCGGGTCAGGCTACAAGCCGGGGCCGTCGTCCTCATGATCAGCCGACCGCGGCGCGGCGGGCCTCAGATCGGCGAGCCGTAGTGGCTCGGGACGTCCTGCCGGGCCTTCGCGCAGAGCGCGTCGAGCTCGTCGAACCCCGGCGGCATGCACAGGCCCAGGCCGTCGAGGAGCTCGTCGAGACCCACCGTGCCGAAGGTGCCCGCGTCGGGGTGGTGCAGGTTGAGCTCGGCGAGGAAGCCGGCCAGGAACACCATCGCCTCGTCGGGATCGTCCGCCCAGAGGTAGGCGATCACCTCACCGGCGAGACCGCCCGGGTTGACGTGACGGGGTCGGCCCCGCTGCCGCCAGCCGTAGAGGAGCCGGTCCGCCGACGAGGCGATGAACCCGCCCTGCAGGATGCGCCGGACCCGGATCGGGATGGGCCGGCTTCCGCCCTGCGGCTGGGTCATGGGTGATCAGGCCCCCGCCCCCGTGCGCTGCAGGAGCAGCATCGACCGCGCGACCACCGTGAGGGTGTCGCCCCCGCCGAGGGTCTCGAGGTCGTCGGGCAGCTCGTCGACCGTCGTGGTGGCCGAGGTCCGGGCGGTCCCGACGACGACGGTGCCGGTGACGGTGTCGAGCACGGTGCCCCAGCGGTCGGGCAGGCCGGCGCCGGGCAGGGTCACCTCGACGTCCTCGTAGTGGGCGTTGAAGATCAGCAGGAACGAGTCGTCGACGACGCGCTCGCCGCGCTGGTCGGACTCGAGGATGCCCTCGCCGTTGAGGAACACCGTGAGCACGGCCGCGGAGCCGGCCTCCCAGTCCTCGTCGGTCATCTCCTCGCCGGAGGCGGTGAACCAGGCGATGTCGCGCTGGTAGTCGTCGTCGGTCTCGGACGGAGCCGCGGGGCGGATCTCCCGGCCGTTGAAGAAACGGCGCCGCCGGAACACCGGGTGCGCGGCGCGCAGCGCGGACACCTCGCCGGTGTACGCCATGAGCCCGAGGTCGGACTTCTCCGGCGCCCACTCCATCCAGGAGATCTCGGAGTCCTGGCAGTAGCCGTTGTTGTTGCCGTACTGGGTGCGCCCCATCTCGTCGCCGTGCAGCAGCATCGGCACGCCCTGGGAGAGGAAGAGCGTCGCGAGGAAGTTCCGGCGCTGACGCTCCCGCAGGGTGCGCACCGCGTCGTCGTCGGTGGGGCCCTCGACGCCGCAGTTCCAGGAGTTGTTGTCGTCCGCGCCGTCGTTCCCGCCCTCGCCGTTGGCCTCGTTGTGCTTCTCGTTGTAGGAGACGAGGTCGGCGAGCGTGAAGCCGTCGTGCGCGGTGACGAAGTTGACCGAGGCGTACGGCCGGCGCCCGTCGTCCTGGTACAGGTCCGACGACCCGGTCAGTCGGGCGGCGAACTCGCCCATCGTGCCCGGGGTCCCGCGCCAGAAGTCGCGCACGGTGTCGCGGTACTTGCCGTTCCACTCGGTCCACCCGGGCGGGAAGTTGCCCACCTGGTAGCCGCCGGGGCCGACGTCCCACGGCTCGGCGATCAGCTTGACCTGCGAGATCACCGGGTCCTGCTGGAC
>NZ_JBVPVA010000745.1:0-1171 GCF_055612215.1 Actinomycetospora sp.
CGCCGCCGTCGACACGTTGCAGTCCCTGGAGAAGCAGCAGCTGATCAAGCTCCACGACGGAGCCACCGTGAGCTGGCCGGCCGGGGCCAAGCACCCCAAGACGCGTCAGCTCCACAGCCTGACGGGCGCGGGCGCCATGGGCGGGATGTTCTGGGGCATGCTCTTCGGACTCATCTTCCTCGTCCCGTTCCTCGGTGCGGCGATCGGCGCGGCCGCCGGGGCCGCCGGCGGTGCCCTGAGCGACGTGGGGATCGACGACGACTTCATCAAGCGGGTCCGCGACCAGGTCACCCCCGGCACGTCGGCGTTGTTCGCCATGACGTCCGACGCCGTCCTCGACAAGGTCAGGGAGGCGTTCGCCGGTCAACACCCCGAACTCATCCAGACCAACCTCTCCTCCGACGAGGAACAGACCCTGCGCGAGGTCTTCGTCTAGGACGGGTCGCGATCACGGGACCGGGTCGGCGTCCGTCTCCTGCGCGGGCGCCGACCGGGCCGATCCCGAGGCGCGGTCGGGATCGGGCCTCGGGGAGCCGAGCTCGTCCGTCGGTTCGTGGTGGGCGCGCCACCGCTGGACGAGGGTCGCGCCCAGCAGGGCGCCGCCGAGCATCACGACGCTCAGGGCGATCAGCCAGGACATCATGGCGAACACGATGCCGATCGGGCCGTACTCGTCGTGCTGGACGACGATCGACGTCGAGAGCAGCAGGTCGGCGAGGATTGCGAGCCCGATCAGCCCGGCCGTGATGGCGAGGGACCCGGGCAGGAGGTCCCGCCACGCGATGCGGCCGCCGAGCAGGAAGTGCTGGGTCCACCAGGACCACCCGAGCAGGGCCGGCACCCCGAGCACGACGACGGCGACCAGCCCCAACCCCGAGGACACGGCGTGGACGAGGGCGGTCGCGGCCAGGAGCGTGACGACGGTGAGCACCCACGCCACGGGGCGCCACAGCTCACGGATGCCGGGCCGCGGGAGCGCCCACGCCGACTCGTAGCCCTTCTGCAGGGTCAGCGGCCAGGAGACGGCGCACACCGCGGAGAGCAGGGCCCCACCCCAGGTGGCGGTGCCCGCCACCGTCGTGCGCGCCGGGAACAGGAGCTGGAGGTCCCGGGTCGCCTCGTCGGTCAGCCCGAAGCGGTGGGCGAACCCGGCCGCCACGCCGCCGCCCGC
>NZ_JBVPVA010000768.1:0-2657 GCF_055612215.1 Actinomycetospora sp.
CGAGGTCGACGAGGACACCTCCGCCTACGACGGCGGGCACATCCCCGGCGCCGTGAAGCTCGACTGGAAGACCGAGTTGCAGGACCAGGTCCGCCGCGACTTCGTCAACAAGGAGCAGTTCGAGCAGCTGCTCTCGCAGAAGGGCATCAGCAACGACGACACCGTCGTCCTGTACGGCGGCAACAACAACTGGTTCGCTGCCTACGCCTACTGGTACTTCACGCTCTACGGGCACTCCGACGTGAAGCTGCTCGACGGCGGGCGCAAGAAGTGGGAGCTCGACGGGCGCACGCTCGACACCGAGGTGCCGCAGCGCCAGGCGACCGACTACACGGCCCAGGAGCAGGACCTCTCGATCCGCGCGTTCCGCGACGAGGTCATCGCGGCGATCGGGACGGCCACGCTGATCGACATCCGCTCGCCCGAGGAGTACGCCGGGCGGCTGCTGGCCCCGGCCCACCTGCCGCAGGAGCAGGCCCAGCGCGCGGGCCACATCCCGGGCGCCGCCAACATCCCCTGGAGCCGGGCGGTCGCCGAGGACGGCACCTTCCGCTCCGACGAGCAGCTCCGCGAGCTCTACGGCGGGGAGGGCGTGCACCCCGACGCGACGACGATCACCTACTGCCGGATCGGCGAACGGTCGTCGCACACCTGGTTCGCCCTGCACGAGCTGCTCGGGTATCCCGAGGTGAAGAACTACGACGGGTCCTGGACCGAGTACGGCTCGCTGGTCGGCGTGCCGGTCCGGACCGGTGACGAGCGCGGCTCCGTCGACCCGGCGGCGTGATCAGCGAGGGGTTCCGGACGGATTCCGCGGAACGCGACCTCTCGGGGGACGCGCCCGCCTAGCGTCCCCGTCGTGGGTGTCGACGAGGTGGTCTCGCAGGTCGGGCTGTGGTGGCCGGCCGCGGACGAGGACGGGGTGCGCGACGCGGCGCAGGCGTGGGCGCGGACGGCGGACGCGCTCGACCACGCCGTCGACGTGGGCCGCGCGGGCACCACACAGGCCACCGCGGGGTGGACCGGCGACGCGGCGCAGCGCTTCGCGCAGGCCTGGCAGCAGCACGAGGCGGCGCTGCGCGACGACGCGGCCGGCGCCCGCGCGCTGTCCGGCGCCCTGACCCGGTACGCGGACGCCGTCGCCGACGCGAAGCGCCGGGTCGAGGAGCTCGCGATCACCGCCGGGGCGACGATCGCGGCCGGGGTCGGGCTCGCGTGGCTGACCTTCGGCACCTCGGCCGCGGCGGCCGCCGGGGTCAGCGCGGGCCTGATCGCCGCGGCGAGTGCGATCGGGGTCGAGCTCTCGGCGACGGCCGCGGCGATCGCCGGCGGCGCGCTCGTCGGGGTGGCGTTCGGCGCGGTGGAGGGCGCCGTCGTCGACATGGCCGTGACGCAGCCGCTGCGGGTGCACGCGCTCCACGACGGCGAGTGGTCGAGCGCCGAGGTGGCGACCGCCGCGATGTCCGGCGGTGCCGTCGGCGGGGTGCTCGGCGGCATCGGGGCGGCCCTCCCCCGACGCGCGCTCACCACACCGGCACCCCCGACGACCGCCGCGGAGGACCTGGCCGAGATCGACGGGCTCATCAGCGCCGCCCTCGACCCGGGGAACCGCGGCGCCCTCGGCCCGCTCTTCCGGGTCGGGGTGCACGAGACCCCGACGGCGTCGTTCGCCCCGGAGCAGCGGCCGGCGGCCCAGCTGCTCTCCTCGGAGGGCCGCAGCGTCCACGCCCGCACCGACCCCGCCGCGCTGGTCCGCTCCTCCCCCGGCGACCGCGGCCGGCTCACCGAGATCGTCCGCCCCCACGAGCCGACCGCACCCGCCGTCGAGAACGCGATCCTCGACGCCAACGGCCGCCTCGCCCGCAACGGCAGCGGCGACGTCGTCATCGACGCCCGCGGCACCGGCCTCGACGCCGACACCGCCGGCCAGGGCCTCGTCGCGGCCATCACGCGGCTCATGACCCACGGCCACGAGCCGCCCGACTCGGTCCGCTTCGTCTTCGACGATCGCGACATCTACTTCCCCTGACATCTACTTCCCCCGAGGAGGCCCGAGGTGGACGACGGCTTCGCGACGCACCCCGGTGAGCTCACCGCGGCCGCCGCGCGGTTCGACGAGGCCGCGGGGGTCGTCGCCGACGCCGTCGCCGCGCTGCGGACCGCCCTCGGGGAGCTCGGGCAGCACCTCGGGAGCGACGACCAGGGCCGGGCGTTCGGGGCGCGGTACGAGCCGACGGCGGCCGAGGGGCTCACCGCGATGGAGCAGGAGGCCGGCGGGGTGCGCTCGCTCGGCGACGCCCTGCGGGCCGGCGCGCAGGACTACGGGGCGACCGAGGCGGGAGTGGCCGACGGCTGGCGGCCACCGTGACGGACCGGCGCCCACGAGATCACCGTGACGAGTGACCGCGACGCCCGCGTCGGTTGACGCGGGGGCACGGCGCCCGGGCCTACCGTCGGACGTCGGGGAACGATCACGGGAGTCGAACGTGCTGCAGATGATCCGGGACGTGCTGGTCGAGACCGTCTTCGCCGGCGCCCTCACGGCGCTGGTGCTGGGGCACGGGGTGATCGGGCTGATCCTGCTCGCCGTCGGCGGCACCCTGCTGGGCATGGCGCTGCGCGGTCACCGCTACATGTCGTTCGGCCTCTCGCGCTGA
>NZ_JBVPVA010000776.1:0-18136 GCF_055612215.1 Actinomycetospora sp.
CGCCCCGGGCACCAACTGGAAGACCAACCCCAACGCCATGCGCACCATCGAGCACGGCAACGCGCTGTTCACCAACGTCGCGCTCACCGACGACGGCGACGTCTGGTGGGAGGGCCTGGAGGGCGACCCCGAGCACCTCACCTCGTGGACCGGGGCGGACTGGACGCCGGGGTCGGCCAAGCCGGCCGCGCACCCGAACTCGCGCTACACCGTGCCGATCTCCCAGTGCCCCGTCGTCGCCCCCGAGTGGGACGACCCGCAGGGCGTGCCGATCTCGGCGATCCTCTTCGGCGGCCGCCGCAAGACGACGGTCCCGCTGGTCACGGAGTCCTTCGACTGGCAGCACGGCACCTTCATGGGCGCCACGATGTCGAGCGAGATGACGGCGGCGGCCAAGGGCGGCAAGGGGCAGGTCCGTCGGGACCCGATGGCGATGCTGCCCTTCCTGGGCTACAACGTCGGCGACTACTTCCAGCACTGGGTGAACCTCGGCAAGAACGCCGACGCCACCAAGCTGCCGAAGATCTTCTACGTCAACTGGTTCCGCCGCGGCGAGGACAACCGCTTCCTGTGGCCCGGGTTCGGCGAGAACAGCCGCGTGCTGAAGTGGATCATCGAGCGGCTCGAGGGCAAGGCGGCGGCGACCGAGACCCCGATCGGGCACATCCCGTCGGCCGACCAGATCGACCTCGAGGGGCTCACCGAGCCGCTCGAGGACATCGAGGCCTCGCTGCGCTTCGACGCGGACGAGTGGCGCGAGGAGCTGCCGCTCATCCAGGAGTGGTTCGACAAGATCGGCGACTCGCTGCCCACGTCGATGCGCGACGAGTTCGAGGCGCTGCGCCAGCGGCTGGACGCCCGCTAGTCGCACTCGGTCCGCAGGAACGGCCCGTTCGTCACCGTCGCGGGTGACGAACGGGCCGTTCGCGCGTTGTCGGCGGCCGACCGCCTCGGCCGACCGATCACTTCACGCGCGCGTGACACGAGGACTAGGCTGACGCAGCTCTCCGTGACCGTGTGATGACGAGGAGGTCGACGATGACGTCAGCCCCGCCACCCGATCAGCCCACGGGGCCGAGGGACGCGTCGTCGGCGCCGGGGGAGAGTCACGACGCGGAGTCGCACCCGGCCACCGGCTGGACCGACCTGCGGTTCCGCTGGGTGAACCTCCTGGTGCTCGTCCCCCTGGTCACGATCCTGCCGTTCCTGTTCAACCAGCAGAACCCCACGCTGGGCGGGATGCCGTTCTTCTACTGGTTCCAGCTCGCGATCATCCCCGTCGGTGTGCTCTGCACGCTCGCGGTCCACCTGCTCACCCGCGACGCCACCGAGGAGGGCCGGCGATGAGCTCCTCCCAGGTCGTCGAGCTCGTCATCTTCGTGGTGCTCTTCGCGGGCGTCGCGGTCCTGGGCTTCCTGGCCAGCCGGTGGCGACGCGCCACGGACATCGAGCACCTCGACGAGTGGGGCCTGGGTGGGCGGAAGTTCGGCTCGTGGGTCACCTGGTTCCTGCTGGGCGGCGACCTCTACACCGCCTACACCTTCGTCGCGGTCCCGGCACTGCTCTTCTCCTCCGGCGCGCTGGGCTACTTCGCGGTCCCCTACACGATCATCGCGTTCCCGTTGGTGCTGCTGCCGTTGCTGCGTCTGTGGTCGGTCTCGAGGGTGCACGGCTACGTGACCCCGGCCGACTTCGTGCGGGCCCGTTTCGGCTCCCCGCTGCTGGCGCTGCTGATCGCGCTCACGGGGATCGTGGCGACGATGCCGTACATCGCCCTGCAGCTGGCCGGTCTCGAGGCAGTGCTGCGCACGATCGGCCTCAACGGGAGCGGGTTCTGGGGCCACGCGCCGCTGTTCGTCGCCTTCGTCGTGCTCGCGGCGTACACCTATCAGTCCGGCCTGCGGGCACCGGCCCTGATCGCGGTGGTCAAGGACCTGCTGATCTACCTCGTCATCATCGTCGCGATCATCTACCTGCCGCTCAAGCTCGGCGGCTGGGGCCCGATCTTCAGCGCGAGCCAGGCGAAGCTCTCCCAGCCCTCGCCCTCCACCGGGCAGCCGTCGGGCTCGATCCTGCTGACCGCGAACAACCAGCTCCAGTACGCCACGCTCGCGCTCGGCAGCGCGCTGGCGCTGTTCCTCTACCCGCACTCGGTGACCGGGGTGCTCTCGAGCAAGAGCCGCGGCACGATCCGGCGCAACATGGCCGCCCTGCCGGCGTACTCGTTCCTGCTGGCCCTGATCGCGCTGCTCGGCTACGTGGCGATCGCCGCCGGGGTGAAGCCGCTGGTCAACGGCTCCACCGGACGCGCGGACTCCAACACGATCGTCCCGGTCCTGTTCGGTACCCAGTTCCCGCCCTGGTTCGCGGGCATCGCCTTCGCCGCCATCGGGATCGGCGCGCTCGTGCCCGCGGCGATCATGTCGATCGCCGCGGCGAACCTCTGGACCCGCAACGTCTACAAGGAGTACCTGCGCCCCGGCGCCACCGCGCGTGACGAGGCCCGCCAGGCGAAGTACGCCTCGCTGGTGGTCAAAGTGGGCGCCGTGCTGTTCATCGTCGCCGTCGACCCGCAGTTCGCCATCGATCTCCAGCTCATCGGCGGCGTGATCATCCTGATGACGCTGCCGGCGGTGGCGATCGGTCTCTACACCCGCTGGTTCCACCGCTGGGCGCTGATCGCCGGGTGGGCCGCCGGCATGGCGTGGGGGATGTACCTGCTCTTCCTGATCCCCAACCCGGCCAACGGCAAGCAGCACTTCGGCGGTTCGGCCCTCGCGCTGGACAAGCTGTCGTTCTTCGGCTGGGCGCCGTGGCACGGGTCCAAGGTGCAGATCTACGTCGGCTTCGTGGCGCTGGTCCTCAACCTCGTCGTCGCCGTGGTCGTCACGCTCGTGCTGCGGGCGACCGGGGTCGACGAGGGCAGCGACGCGACGCGGGGCGACGACTACCACGCGACCGACGTCCCCGAGTCGACCACGCCGGAGACCGTCTCCAGCGTCTAGCGGTCCACGCGTCGACTCCGGTGGCGCCCTGACGAGGGCCGGATGCGGGACGGTGCTCGTCCGCGCGCCGGCCGCAGCGGGCACCATGGACCCGTGCTCGACTTCCTGCGCGCGATCGGCGAGAGCGTCGGCGCCTGGCTGTACGTGATCGCGGGCGGGCTCGCCTTCGCCGAGGCGGCGATCATGGTCGGCGTGGTGCTGCCCGGGGAGACGGCTCTGCTCGTCGCGGGGTTCGCGGCCCACGAGGGAGTCATCTCCCTCGTCCCGATGGTCATCGTCGCGATCGTGTGTGCCATCGCGGGCGACTCGGTCGGCTACGAGGTCGGGCGCGCGATCGGACCCCGGCTGCAGGGATCGCGGCTCGGACGCTTCGTCGGTCCACGCCGCTGGGAGGCGGGTGAGGACTTCCTCCACCGTCACGGTGGGAAGGCGGTGCTCCTGGGGCGGGGCACCGCGCTGCTCCGCGCCCTGGTCCCCGGCCTCGCCGGTATGGCGCGCATGCCCTACCTGCGCACGTTCCTCCCGTGGAACGCGGTCGGCGGCATCGTCTGGGGCGGCACCTGCGTCCTGCTGGGCTACGTCTTCGCCGCGAGCCTGCACCAGGTGGCGCGCTACCTCGCGTGGGGACCGGTCCCGGTCGTCGTCCTGGTCGCCGCCGTGATCGCCGTCCGCGAGGTACGGCGCCGGCGGCGCAGCGGGCCCTCCGCAGGCCCCGCGCCGGAACCCACGGAGAACGCCTCCGAGCGCTGAGACGGGATCCGGTCGGGCCCTCGTCGTCGGGACACGGGTCGGACATCGGGCTCCGGGGGCTCGTCCCGACGCCGGGCGCCTACGATCTCCCGCCATGATCGAGCGCGGGATCACGGCTGACGAGCCGTTCCTCCCGGCCTACGGCCACGGCACGCTCGCGGAGGTGCTGCCCTCGGCCGCGGCGGCGCTCGACGTCGACGGGTTCGTCGACACCCTCGGGGTCGCCCGGCACCGCGGGGACGTCACCGCGGCCGGGGTGCTGCTCGTCGACGGGCTGGGCGCCGAGCTGCTCGCGGCGCACCCCCACGACGCGCCCGCGCTCACCGAGCTCGCCGCCTCCCCGCACTCCCGGGGGCTGACGGCGTGCTTCCCCGCGACGACGGCGGTCAGCATCACCTCCCTCGGGACCGGCCTGACCCCGGGCGTGCACGGCATCGAGGGCTACTCGATGGCGGTCCCGCCGCCGCAGGACCCGGGCGCCGACGCCGACCTCGTCCTCAACACGCTGCGCTGGTGCGCCCACGGCGCCGCCGACCCGGTCGACCTGCTGACCGACCTCCCGCCCGAGCAGGTGCAGCCGGAGCCGACGGTGCTGCAGCGGGCGTTGCGGGCCGGGGTCGCGGTGAGCCGGGTCGCCCCGGAGGTGCAGCGCCGCTCCGGGCTGACCCGCGCCGCGCTGCGGGGCGGGCGCTTCCACGGCGTCTCGGCGCTCGGCGACCTCGCCGCCGAGTTCCTGCACGGCCTCGCGGTGGAGCCGGAGGAGCGTGCGCTCTGCTACGCCTACCACGGCGACCTCGACATGATCGGCCACGAGCACGGGCCCGGCAGCCTGCCGTGGCGGATGCAGCTGCAGATCGTCGACCGGCTCGTCGCCGCGATCGCGGAGTGCCTGCGCCCGGGCACGGTCCTGCTCGTGGTGGCCGACCACGGGATGGTCGCCACCGACCGCGGCTGGCAGGTCGACATCGACACCACGCCCGCCCTGCTCTCCGGGGTGCGCCGGCTCGCCGGGGAGACCCGCGTGCGGCACGTGCACGCGGCGCCGGGCGCGGCCGGGGACGTGCTGGACGCCTGGCGCGGCGAGCTCGGCGACCGGGCCTGGGTGCTCGGGCGCGACGAGGCGGTCGCGGCCGGCTGGTTCGGCCCGACGGTGTCCGACACCGCGCGCGGGCGCATCGGCGAGGTCGTGGCGGCCGCGCGGGGCCAGTGGACGCTCGTCCGGTCGCGCATCGAGCCGCGGGAGACCGCGCTCGTCGGACACCACGGGTCGCTCACGCGGGCCGAGCAGCTCGTGCCGCTGCTCGTCGCCCGCGGGTGATCCCCGGGTGAGTGGCGGACCGGCACCGGACATCCGGGACGGATCACCCCGCTCCCCCCGCACACCGGCCACCGTTCGCTGCGCCGAGGGGGCGGATCCGGCCCGGCCGGTCGCATCGCGCGGTATCGCCCCATACGCTTCCTTCACGACGTCTCGCGGTGCGACCGCGAGGAGGGGGTGTGCATGACCCGGCACGGCCACCAGGTCCCGCCCGCGCACGACGCGCACGAGCCCTCCCGCCTCGTCCGCCTCCGCTCCGCCGTCGCGCACCACCCGCTCCTGCTGGGGGGTCCGCTCATCGCGGTGGCCATCGCGGCCGGCTTCTCCGACGCGCGCGAGAGCAGCATGGTGTCGCTGGGCGCCGTCGTCGTGTTCATCGTCGTGCAGCTGTTCACGCTCGCCCACGACGACCGGCTGTGCCTGCGCTGCATCGCCGAGAGCCCGGCCGACCCGGCCCGCGTCGTCGAGACCCGCCGCCCTTGGCTGCGGCTGTTCCACTCGGCCACGACGGCGTCGGGGGTCGCGCTGCTCGTGGTCGTCGCGGCCGTGGGCGTCGTGGCGGGCCTGATGATCCGGCCGGGCTGGGGCGACCTCGTCCTGGTGCTCCCGCTGGTCACGATGGCGCTGACGGTGGTGCACCGGCGGATCGAGCCCTGGTGCCCGTACTGCGGCTGGGGTCGCGGCGGGGACGACGAGGACACCCCCGAGCCCACCCCGGACCCCGACATCGCGGCGCCGCTGAGCCGCTGAGCCGGCGCGCGGGCCCTACCCTGCTCGTCGTGAGCGACGGACCCACACCCGACGAGCCGCCGGCCGACGTCACCGAGCTCGCCGGGCGGCTCTTCGACCTGGCCCGCGACGGCGACGCCGCGACCCTGGCCGCCTACGTCGACGCGGGCGTGCCGGTGAACCTCACGAACGACGCCGGGGACACGCTCGTCATGCTCGCGGCCTACCACGGGCACGCGGACGCGGTCCGGGCGCTCGTCGCGCGCGGCGCCGACGTGGAGCGGCTCAACGACCGCGGCCAGTCCCCCCTGGCCGGGGCGGTGTTCAAGGGTGAGGACGACGTCGTGCGCGCGCTCGTGGCGGCCGGCGCCGACCCGCTCGCCGGTCACCCGACCGCCGTCGACGCCGCCCGCGTGTTCGGCCGGGAGGACCTGCTCGTCGTCCTCGCGCCCCCGATGTAAATCGCACACAACCTGGTCGCAACACACCTTCCCGAGCATCGGACGGGTCAGCTGATCCGACCGGAAGGTGGCCCCGTGGCCCGCATCCCCCTGCCCGACCCCGACGATCCCGGCCTCGACCCGCACGCCAGGGCGCTCCTCGAGGGCGCCCGCGACGCCCAGCCCGACGTCGGGCTGCTCAACGTCCACCGGGCGCTCGCGAACCACCCGAAGGCCATGGAGCAGTTCTTCGCCCTGGCCGGGACGGTGTACTTCGAGAACTCGCTGCCCACCGCGCGCATGCGGGAGCTGCCGTACCTGACCAGTGCGGTGGCGAACAACTGCTTCTATTGAACGCCGACCCACGTGGTGCTCGGTCGAGCATCGGGGTTGACCGACGAGGAGATGTCGCACCTCCTCGACGACCCGCTCCCGGAGGGCATGTTCTCGCCCGCCGAGGCAGCGATCATCGGGTTCGCACGGGCGTCCACCTGGATGCAGCCGATCACCGATGAGATCTACAAGAAGCTCGAGGCCCATTTCGACACGCAGCAGATCATGGAGATCTCCTTCACCGTGGGACTGGATCAGCTGATCAGCCGGTTCCACGCCACCGTGCGGACGGACCTCGACGAGGTCACGGACGAGGCGACCAACGCCTGCGCCGTGAGGATCCCGCCGGCACCCGAGGACTGACGGCCCGTCCGGTGGGCGCCGAGGTCCGGCGCCCACCGGGACGGAATGACGCTCCGGCCGCGCGGCGTTGCAACCCGTATGGGCATCCCGATCTCGATCCTGGACCTCTCGCCGATCCCGTCCGGAGCGCCCGCCTCGCAGGCCCTGCACGACACCGTCGAGCTCGCGCGCACCGCCGAGGCGGCCGGCTACCGACGCTTCTGGCTCGCCGAGCACCACAACATCGCGAGCGTGACGAGCTCGAGCCCCGAGGTGATGATCTCCGCGGTCGCGTCCGCGACGAGCACCATCCGCGTCGGGTCGGGCGGGATCATGCTGCCCAACCACAGCCCGCTCAAGGTCGCCGAGACGTTCCGCGCGCTGGCCGGGCTCTTCCCCGACCGGATCGACCTCGGCCTCGGCCGCGCACCCGGGACCGACCCGCGGACCGCGATCGCGCTCCGCCGCTCCCACCAGGCGCTCACCGCCGACGACTTCCCCGACCAGTTCGCGGAGCTGCGCGGCTACGTCGACGGGTTCGAGGCCGACCACCCGTTCCGCGGCATCGTCGCCCTGCCCGACGACGTCCCGCTGCCGCCGGTGTGGATCCTCGGCTCCAGCTACTACGGCGCCCAGGCCGCAGCGCTGTTCGGCACCGGGTTCGCCTACGCCGGGCACTTCGGCGGCGCGGACGCCGGGGAGGCCACCCGCATCTACCGGCAGAATTTCCGCCCGAGCGAGGGCTCCGGGGCCCAGGAGCCGCACGTCATCCTCGGCGCGGCGGCGATCTCCCACCCCGACGCCGAGCGCGCCCAGCTCCTCGGCCGCGCCAACGCGCTGTCGATGGCCCGCCTGCGCACCGGCGTCCCCGGCCCGCTGCCCAGCCCCGAGGAGGCCGCCGCCCACACGTGGAGCGCCGCGGAGGAGCAGATCGCGCAGGGCATGGCGAGCAAGGTCTCGATCGGCACCCCGGAGGAGGTCGCCGAGGACCTGCTGCGCAAGGCCCGCGAGGCCGACGCCGACGAGCTCATGATCACGACGGCGATCCACGACGCGGGCGAGCGCCGGCAGTCGGTGCAGCTGGTCGCCGAGGCCCTCGGTGCGGGTGCGCTGGCGCGCACGTGAGCACTTTCGGACGTTGTCGCGACCGAAAGTGCTCACAGACGCCACGTCCGAGGACCGCGAGCCGCCGGAGTATCGCGGGCTTGTGAGCACTTTCGGTCGCGACAACGACCGAAAGTGCTCACGAGCCGGAGGCACCTAGAGCGCCGAGATGATGTCCTCCACCCGCTGCTTCGCGTCGCCGAAGATCATCGAGGTGGCCTCCTTGAAGAACAGCGGGTTCTGCACGCCTGCGTAGCCGACCGCCATGGAGCGCTTGAACACCACGACGTTCTCCGCCTCCCACACCCGCAGCACCGGCATCCCGGCGATCGGGCTGCTCGGGTCCTCCTCGGCGGCCGGGTTCACGGTGTCGTTGGCGCCGATGACCAGGACGACCGAGGTCTCGGGGAAGTCGTCGTTGATCTCGTCCATCTCCAGGACGATGTCGTAGGGGACCTTCGCCTCGGCGAGCAGCACGTTCATGTGGCCCGGGAGGCGCCCGGCCACCGGGTGGATGCCGAAGCGCACGTCGACGCCCTTGTCCCGCAGCTTGCTGGTCAGGTCGGCGACCGGGTACTGCGCCTGCGCGACCGCCATGCCGTACCCGGGGGTGATGATCACCGACGTGGCCTGCCGCAGCATCTCGGCGACCTCCTCGGCCTGGACCTCGTGGTGCTCGCCCTCGACGTCCGCCGAGGTGCCCGACTCCACGCCGAACCCGCCGGCGATCACGGCGATGAACGAACGGTTCATCGCCTGGCACATGATGTAGGAGAGGTAGGCACCGGACGACCCGACGAGGGCACCGGTGACGATCAGCAGCGTGTTGTCGAGCAGGAAGCCCGACGCCGCCGCGGCCCAGCCCGAGTAGCTGTTGAGCATCGAGACCACGACCGGCATGTCGCCGCCGCCGATCGAGGCGACCAGGTGCCAGCCGAGGGCGAGGGCCACCGCGGTCAAGGCGATGATCACGCCGATCGAGGGCGAGATCGTGAACGCCACGGTCAGGCCGGCGAAGGCGACCAGCGCGCCGAGGTTCAGCACGTTCTTGCCCGGGAGCGACAGCGGCCGCGACTTCATCCGCCCCGAGAGCTTCCCGAACGCCACGATCGAGCCCGTGAAGGTCACCGCGCCGATGAACACCCCGACGCCGACCTCGACCGAGTGGATCCCGAGCAGCTCCGGCGGCACCTCGGTCTGCGCCGGTCCGACGGCCTCGACCTCGAGGTAGCCGTTCCAGCCCACGAGCACCGCGGCGAGACCGACGAACGAGTGCAGCAGGGCGATGAGCTCGGGCATGCCGGTCATCTCGACCACGCGGGCCCGCCACAGCCCGATCGCGCCGCCGATGACGAATCCGCCGATCAGCAGCCCGACCGCCCCGGCGGTGATCGACTGGGCCACGAGCACGACGGTCGCCACGAGCGCGACGCCGATCCCGGCGATGCCGTAGACGACGCCGGCCTTCGCGGTCTCGTGCTTGGACAGACCCGCGAGGCTCATGACGACGAGCAGCGCGGCGACGATGTAGGCGGCGGTCGCCGCGGTCTGGGGGTTCATCGCGCCGCCGCCTTCGGGTCCGTGGTGAACATGGAGAGCATGCGGCGGGTCACCGCGAAGCCGCCGACGATGTTGATGCTCGCCAGCACGATCGCGACGCCCGCGAGGATCGACACGACGAGGCTGTGCTTCCCGAACTGCACCAGCGCCCCGACGATGACGATCCCGGAGATCGCGTTGGTCACCGACATCAGCGGCGTGTGGAGCGCGTGGTGCACCTTGCCGATGACGTAGTAGCCGATCACCACGGCGAGGACGAACACCGTGAGGTTGACGGCGAGCTCGGGCGGCGCGAACGCCGTCGCCACGAACAGCAGCGCGAGGCCCACCGCGATGGCCCCGTACCGCCAGGCCGGTGACCGGGGTTCCTTCGGCTCCGGTTCGGGTTCCGGCTCCTTCGCCTCCGAGGCGGCCGGGGCGGCCGAGACCTCCACCGGCGGCGGCGGCCACATGACCTCGCCGTCGTGGGCCACGGTCATCCCGCGCAGCACGGTGTCCTCGAGGTCGAGGACGAGCTCACCGTCCTTCTCCGGGGTCAGCAGCTTCATCAGGTTGACCAGGTTCTGCCCGTAGAGCTGGCTCGCCTGGGTGGGCAGCTTCGTCGCGAGGTCGGTGTCGCCGAGGATCGTCACGCCGTGGTCGGTGACGACGACCTCGTCGGGCTTCGAGCCCTCGACGTTGCCGCCGCTGCCCGCGGCCATGTCCACGATGACGCTGCCGGGCTTCATGGCCGCGACGTCGTCGGCGGTGAGCAGGCGCGGCGCGGACTTCCCGGGGATCAGGGCCGTCGTGATGACGATGTCGACCTCGGCGGCCTGCTCGCTGTAGATCTCCGCGGCCCGCCGGTCGTAGGCCTCCGAGGTCGCCTTCGCGTAGCCATCGGACGACTTCTCGGCCTCCTCGCCCTCGACGACGACCTCGAGGTACTCCCCGCCGAGGGAGGCCACCTGGTCGGCGACCTCGGGCCGGGGGTCGGTGGCGCGGACGATCGCCCCGAGGCTGGACGCGGCGCCGATCGCGGCGAGGCCGGCCACGCCGGCGCCCGCCACCAGGACCTTCGCCGGCGGGACCTTCCCGGCCGCGGTGATCTGACCGGTCATGAAGCGGCCGAAGTGGTTGGCCGCCTCGACGACTGCGCGGTAGCCCGCGATGTTGGCCATCGAGGACAGCACGTCCAGCGACTGGGCCCGCGAGATGCGCGGGACCGCGTCGGTGGCGAGCACCGTGATGCCGCGGCCGGCGAGGTCCTCGACCAGCTCGGAGTTCTGGGCCGGCGCGACACGGCAGATCAGCGTCGCGCCCTCCTGCAGCCGGGCCAGGTCCTCGGGGTCCGGGGTGTTGATCGCGAACACGACCTCGGCGCCCCACGGGTCGCCGAGCTCGGCCCCCGCCTCGGCGTAGGCGTCGTCGGGGAACGACGACCGCTCCCCCGCCCCCGGCTCGATCACCACCGTCCAGCCGAGCTTGGCCAGCCCCGCCACCGTCGTGGGGGTCGCCGCCACCCGCGTCTCGCGGTCCCGGGACTCCCGGGGGACACCGATGCGCACCGTCGCGCCCCAATCTCGTCCGGCCCGGCCGGTCGGGCGGGACAGGTCGTCCTCACCGGAGCGACAGGGTCTCCTGCGACCACGGAATCCCCCGCGGCCGTCCGGCGGAGGCTAGACGGTGCCGGACGGCCGAAGTGTGATCCACGCCTCTTCTACCCAGACTGAACGATCGAGATGACGTGCGCCGCACGATCAGAAGCCGCAGCAGGCAAACGAGATCCAGGTCACTCACGGGTGGCGCGGTGGCGGCACCTCATGCATGCACCCGCAGGTGTAGCGCTCGTGTCACGTCCCCGAAACAGGCCCCACGCAACGTGGGGCCCGTGTCCCTCCCAGTCGTCGGGTCGACCGGACCGGTCGCCACCCACTGCCCGTACTGCTCGCTGCAGTGCGGGATGACGGTGGGCGTGCGGGCGGACTCCGAGGGCGGCGGGTACGACGTCGAGGGCGTCAACTTCCCGACGAACCGCGGCGGGCTCTGCGAGAAGGGGCTCAGTGCCGCGGAGCTGCTCACCCACCCCGACCGGCTGACCACCCCGCTGGTGCGCGACGGGCGCGACGAGCCGTTCCGCGAGGCGACGTGGGACGAGGCGCTCGACCGGGTCGCCACCGCGCTCGCCGACGCCCAGGAGCGGTACGGACGCGACGCCGCGGGGCTCTTCGGCGGCGGCGGGATGACCAACGAGAAGGCCTACCAGGCCGGGAAGTTCGTGCGGGTCGCGCTGCGCAGCGCCTCGATCGACTACAACGGCCGCTTCTGCATGTCCTCGGCGGCGAACGCGGGGATGCGCGCCTTCGGGATCGACCGCGGGATGCCGTTCCCCCTCGCCGACATCGCCCGCGCCGACACCGTGCTGCTCGTCGGGTCCAACCCGGCCGACGTCATGCCCCCGGCGATGCGCTGGTTCGCCGCCGGGCGCGAGCGCGGGGCCACCCACGTCGTCGTGGACCCGCGCTACACCGCGAGCGCCGCCGCGGCCGACGTCCACCTCCAGCCGGTCCCCGGGACCGACCTGGCCCTCGCCAACGGCCTGCTCAACCTCGCGATCAAGCACCGTCTCGTCGACACCGCCTACATCGCCGAGCGCACGAACGGCTGGCCCGCGGTCCGCCGGGCGGTGCGCCAGTACTGGCCGGACCGGGTCGAGCGGATCACCGGCGTGCCGGTACGCGTGCAGGAGCGCGCGGTGCGCCTGCTCGCCGAGTCGCGCGCCACGATGATCCTCTCGGGGCGCGGTGCCGAGCAGCACAGCAAGGGCTCGGACACGGCGCTGGCCTGGATCAACCTGGCCCTGGCCCTCGGGCTCCCCGGCCGGCCCTGGTCCGGCTGGGCCACCATGACCGGCCAGGGCAACGGCCAGGGCGGGCGCGAGCACGGCCAGAAGGCCGACCAGCTGCCCGGCTACCGGGCGCTGTCGGACCCGGCCGCCCGCGAGCACGTCGCCGGCGTGTGGGGCATCGACCCCGACGAGCTCCCGCAGCCCGGGTTCTCGGCCTACGAGATGCTCGACCGCCTCGGCACCGACGGCGGGGTCCGGGCGCTGATGGTGATGGCGTCCAACGTCGTCGTGTCCGCCCCGAACACGGCGCACGTGCGCGAGCGCCTGCGCGCCCTGGACTTCCTCGTCGTCTCCGACGTCTTCCTCTCCGAGACGGCCGCGATGGCCGACGTCGTCCTGCCCTGCACCCAGTGGGCCGAGGAGGACGGGACGATGACGAACGTCGAGGGCCGGGTGCTGCGGCGGCGCCGGGCCGTCGAGGTCCCCGACGGCGTGCGCAGCGACCTCGAGGTCCTCGCCGACCTCGCCGGCCGCCTGGGGCGCGGCGCGTCCTTCGACGCCGACCCCGCGACCGTGTTCGGTGAGCTCCGCCGGGCCAGCGCGGGCGGGAAGGCCGACTACGCGGGCATCACCTGGGAGCGCATCGAGGCCGAGCGCGGGGTGTTCTGGCCGTGCCCCGACGAGGCGCACCCCGGCACGCCGCGACTCTTCCGCGACGGCTTCGCCACCCCCGACGGCCGTGCCCGCTTCCACGTCGTGCACCACCGCGACGCCGCCGAGGTCCCCGACGACGAGTACCCCTACCGGCTGACCACCGGCCGGACCCGCGCGCACTACCAGTCGGGCACCCAGACCCGCCGGACCAAGGCGCTCCTCGACGCCGAGCCGGAGCCGGTCGTCGAGGTCCACCCCGACCTGGCCGCCCGACTCGGGGTCGCCGAGGGCGGCGACCTCCACCTGCGCACCCGCCGCGGCGAGGCCCGGATGCGGGTGCACCTGACCTCGTCGATCCGCCCCGACACCGTCTTCGCGCCCTTCCACTGGTCGGGCGCCGCGACGATCAACGACCTGACCAACCCGGCCCTCGACCCCGCATCGCGGATGCCGGAGTTCAAGACCTGCGCGGTGGCCCTGAGCCCCACGGGCACCGCGACCGATCCCACCACCACGGCACCGGAGGACACCCCCGCATGATGACCACACCACGGTTCCTGCAGGGCGCGTTCGCGTTCGAGGGCCAGGGACTGGACAAGCCCGCCCTGCTGCACCCGTCGCTCACCTACACCGTCCCCGAGGGCGTGACCGGTCAGGTGCTCTACGTCCGCGCCGGCAACTCCTCCGACGAGCTCGCCACCGTCGTGCTCGTCTTCGACGGCGCGCCCTCCCGATGGCTGCCGGTCGGCGCCAAGGAGGACATGCACGTCTCGCTGCGCGTCGTCGAGGACCTGCTCGCGGGCAGCACGGTCGAGGTGCACTTCTCCGCGCCCGCCGGGACCACCGGCACCCTCGTCGTCGACTGCGGTCTGGTGGAGGTCTGAGTGACGGCGCTCGCCGACGGCACGCCCCGGCAGGCCGGGACCCCGGACGACACGCGCGCGAAGCTCGTCGTCGTCGGGAACGGGATGTCCGGGGCGCGCGCCCTGGAGGAGATCCTCGCCCGCGGCGGGGGCGAGACGTTCGCGATCACGGTGTTCGGGGACGAGCCCTACGGCAACTACAACCGGATCCTGCTCTCCGAGGTCCTCGCCGATGCCGCCGCCGGGAACGGGGCCTCGAACGAGACGACGCCGGACGAAGCGGCGTCGGAGGCGCTGGCCGAGTCGGGCGACGCCCCCGACGGCGACGGGTTCGACGACGAGGACGAGATCTTCCTCAACCCGCGCAGCTGGTACTCCGAGAACGACATCACGCTGCACGTCGGCGTGCGGATCGTGCGCATCGACCGGCACTCCAAGGTCGTCTACGGCGACGACGGGTCGGTGACGCCGTACGACACGCTGATCCTCGCGACCGGCAGTCGGTCGTTCTTCCCGCCCATGGACGGCATGTGGGCCAGCAACACCGAGCTGACCCCGGGGGTGTTCGGGTTCCGCAGTCTCGAGGACGCGACGAGCATGCTGCGGCACGTCAAGGGGAGGAAGACCGCCGTCGTCATCGGCGGCGGGCTGCTCGGGCTCGAGGCCGCGGCCGGGCTGCAGACCCACGGGCTGGCCGTGCACGTCGTGCACCCCACCGAGGTGCTGATGAACCAGCAGCTCGAGGCCGAGGCGTCGAAGGTGCTGCGCTCGAAGCTCGAGGACATGGGCATGCACATGCACCTCGGGGTGAAGACCAACGAGATCCTCACCGAGGACGGGGCCGTCTCCGGTGTGCGGTTCACCGACGGGTCGACGCTCGAGTGCGACACCGTCGTGGTCACCGCGGGCATCCGCCCGAACATCGGGCTGGCGATGCTGTCCGGGCTGGAGACCCAGCGGGCCATCGTCGTCGACGACACGATGCGCTCGGTCGACGACGACGACATCTTCGTCGTCGGCGAGTGCGCACAGCACCGCGGTGAGGTCTACGGCGTCGTCGGGCCGCTGTGGGAGCAGGCCGGGGTGCTCGCCGACGTCGTGACCGGCGCGAACCCCGACGCCGAGTACCACGGCTCCCGGCTCGCGACGAAGCTCAAGGTGGCCGGCGTCGACGTCGCGCAGATGGGCGTCAAGATCCCCGAGCGCGACTCCGACGAGTTCGTGCAGTTCTCCGAGACCGGGCGCGGCGTCTACCAGACCGTGGTCATCCGGGACGGGACCTTGATCGGGGCGACGCTCGTCGGCGACATCTCCAAGGCCGCGTCGCTGACCCAGGCGTTCGACAGCCGCTCCGCGCTGCCCGAGGAGCGGGTCAAGCTGCTGTTCGACCTGGGCAGCGGCGACGACGCCTCGTCGGCGGCCGACCTGCCCGACGACACCCAGGTCTGCAACTGCAACGGCGTCTCCAAGGGCGACCTCGTGGGGTGCGTGCACGACGGCGCCGAGTCGGTGTCGGCGTGCATGGCCGCGACGCGCGCCGGCAAGGGCTGCGGCTCGTGCAAGGGCCTGGTGAAGGAGATCGTCGAGGCCGCGTTGGGCGGCGTGGGCGGGGAGGACCCGGCCGACTCGTACTACGTGCCGGGCATCCCGATGGACAAGCCGGCGCTCATGGCGGCGATCCGGGAGCAGGAGCTGACGTCGGTCTCAGCTGTGTTCGCCGCGCTGGCGCCGGAGGGCCGCGAGCACGTCGGCTCGAAGATGGGCCTCACGGCGCTGCTGCGGATGATGTGGCCGGACGGCTGGGTGGACGAGCGCGACGGGCGCTACATCAACGACCGCGTGCACGGGAACATCCAGCGCGACGGGACCTTCTCGGTGGTGCCGCGGATGTCGGGCGGGGTCACCGACGCGGCCCAGCTGCGCCGCATCGCCGACGTCGCCGAGAAGCACGACATCCCGCTGATCAAGCTGACCGGCGGGCAGCGGATCGACCTGCTCGGCGTGCCCAAGGAGAAGCTCCAGGAGGTCTGGGCCGACCTCGACATGCCCTCGGGCTGGGCGTACGGGAAGAGCTTCCGGACGGTGAAGACCTGCGTCGGCACCGACTTCTGCCGTTTCGGGCTCGGCGACTCGACGAAGCTCGGCGTCGACATCGAGGAACGCTTCAAGGGCATCGAGGGCCCGGCGAAGATGAAGCTCGCCGTGTCCGGGTGCCCCCGCAACTGCGCGGAGTCGATGGTCAAGGACGTGGGCCTCGTCGCCGTCGAGGGCGACCAGTGGCAGATCTACGTCGGGGGCGCCGCGGGCGCGACGATCCGCAAGGGCGACGTCCTGGCGACCGTCGACTCGCACGACGAGGCCATGACGATCACCGGGCGCTTCCTGCAGTACTACCGCGAGAACGCGAACTGGCTGGAGCGCACCTACGACTTCGTGCCGCGGATGGGGCTGGACTACCTCATCGGCGTGATCGTGGACGACACCGAAGGCATCGCGGCGGATCTCGACCGGCGGATGCAGGAGTCGGTCGACCGGTACTCCGACCCCTGGTCGACCGACCAGCAGGAGAAGACCCCGGGGCAGTTCCACGACGCGCTGCCGCTGATCCCGCTGCCGCAGGTGCCGATCCGTGCGGAGTCCCTCGACCGGGAGGAGTCGCTGCGGTGAGCACCACCGAGGAAGCCGTGACGGCCCGGCTCGGGCCGGTCGACCAGATCCCGGTGGGCGAGGGCCGGGCGTTCCTCGTCGGCGACGAACCCGTGGCGGTGTTCCGCACGCGGGCGGGCGGACTGCACGCGCTGCGCGCGATCTGCCCGCACCGGGGCGGCCCGCTCGCGGACGGGCTGACCGACGCCGAGGTGGTGATGTGCCCGCTGCACAACCACCAGTTCCGGCTCGCCTCCGGGGAGTGCGTGTCCGGCGGGGGCGTCGCCGACGTGCCCGCCTACACCGCCTCGGAGGAGGACGGCGAGCTCGTCGTCAGCCTGGACGCGCCGGGAGGCTGACGGGTGGGGCAGGCTCGGCGTCGTGAGTGACGCCCTGATGCTCCAGGTGACCGCGTTCGCCGACGCCGCGAGCGGTGAGGCGGCGGGCGACCTGTCGCGGCCGGTGCCGACCTGCCCGGACTGGTCGCTGCGCGACCTCGCGCGCCACCTCGGCCGGGTCCACCGCCGGGTCGCCGCGACCGTGACCTCGGGCGCGGAGCGGCTGATGCGTCCCGAGGACGCGCCCGACGGGGAGCCGCCCCGGGCGCGTGACGAGGTCGCGACGTGGTTGCTGGCCGGCGGTGCGGCGGTGGCGGCGGCGCTGCGCGACGCCGGCCCGGACCGGCTCGTGGCCGGCTTCTTCGGTCCCGCCCCGGCGTCGTGGTGGGAGCGGCGGATGCTCCACGAGACGCTCGTGCACCGCTACGACGCGGAGGTGACGGTCGGGTTCGCGCCGTGGGCCGGGGTGACGCCCGCGCTGGCGGCGGACGGGCTCGCGGAGTCGCTCGGGCTGCTGGACACCTACGGGACGCGGCAGGCGGACCTCGCGGGCTCCGGCCAGACGATCCACGTGCACGCGACCGACGAACCGTCGTGCGAGTGGCTGGTGACGCGGACACCGTCCGGCGTGGAGGTGGTCGCGGGCCACACGAAGGCCGACGTGGCCGTGCGCGGCCCGGCGGCGGCGCTCTTCGCGGTGCTCACCAACCGGCGGCCGCCCGAGGACACCGGCGACGGGCTGGGCAGCGTCGAGGTGCTCGGGGACGCGGGCGTACTGACGGACTGGTTGCGCGTCTCGGCGTTGTAGGACGCTCAGACGACGAGGCCGACCACGATCGCCGCCGCCCCCGCACACGCGCCGACGACGCCGGCGAGCAGGCCCCGCGAGGTCGCGACGGCGCGGAACATCGCCACCGCGCCGAGCCCGAGGGCCAGGACGCCGAGGAGCGCCCCGACGAGGTTGAACAACGGCGTGATCCCCAGCGTGGACACCGGCAGCACCCGCGGCAGCAGTCCGGACCACGGCGCGAGCGCGACCAGCGCACCGACCAGCCCGAGCGCGATCGCGACGAGCCCGAGCCGGGCCGAGGCCTCGTCGACCGGCGGGGTCTCCCAGGGCGCGACGCCGCGCCGGGGGGCGGCCGGACCGGCGACGGCCGGGCGGTGCGGGACGTCGTCGGGAGCCTGGGCGCGGGACGCCCCGGCGACGGTCGGGCGGTGCGGGAC
>NZ_JBVPVA010000795.1:0-9617 GCF_055612215.1 Actinomycetospora sp.
ATGGGTCCGGACCGGGGTACCCGGGGTGAGGGGAGAACGGTCCGGACCCATCCCGCGACGACCGCCGATCGCCGGGGGGCGACGATCGGACAGCCGGGCCGGGAGGTCCACCCAGTGCGAGTCGGACGCGCAGGACGGGCAGCCGAAGGCCTCGGCGAGCGAGGCGTACACCGGGGCGCCCGCGGCCCCGACGAGCGGCTGCGGCGTCCGCGGGGACCGCACGATCACGAGGGCGTCGCCACGCGCACGCAGACCGTCCGCCAGGTCGGCGACCGCCGCCACGACGACCGTCTCGGCGGCGAGGGTGGCGCGGAGGTCGAGGAGCACCAGCCCGCCGGGGTGGTGGCGGAGGGCGACGCGGCGCAGCCGGACGGCGGCGACGAACCCCAGCTCCGCGCGGGTGCGCACCACGGTTCCGCAGACGGTGTCGACGATCGACACCGAGGGCTCGTCGTCGGGGACGGTCAGGTCGCGGTCGGAGGTCATCGCTCGCTCTCAGCCCTCGGGGGCCCGGTGGACTCCCGCGCTGTGTGCCGGGTGGACGACGAGAGGTCTACCGAGCGCGGCGTGCGCCGGTCCATCCGCGCACGGCAAGACCCGACCGTTCGGCGACGGCCCCGGGCTCAGCGGGTGCGCAGGGTGTCTCCCGGGGCGCGGCCGTAGGTCCGGCGGTAGGCCTGGGCGAACCTGCTGACGTGGCCGAAGCCCCACCGGTGCGCGACCGCCGCGACGGTGGTCCCGGCTGGGTCGGAGGCGCGCAGTTCGGCGTGGGCACGCTCGAGCCGGACGAGGCGGAGGTAGGCCATCGGTGTGGTGTCGAGGTGGCGCCGGAAGCCGTCGTGCAGCGTGCGCGTCGACGCGCCGGCGAGGCGGGCGAGACCGGCCGGGGTGTAGGGCTGCGCCGGGTCGGCGCGGATGGCGTCGACGGCGCGACGCACCGGCGTCGGGCTCCAGCTCTGCGTCGGGCGTTCCAGGGCGCTCCGCCACCGGTGTCCGGTGGCGTGGAGGAACCCGTTGACCACGGCGTCGTGCAGGGGTGCGGCGATCATCGGGTGGGACAGCACGCTCGGCGCCGTGGCGGCCTCGTCGCACAGGAGACGGACCAGCCGGTCCCAGCGCCGCCCCGGGCCGCTGCGCAGGTCGATGTGTGGTTCGAGCACCGGGTCCGGGGGCACCGGGTGACCGAGCTGCTCCTCCAGCGCCTCGTTGACCGCGCGCCGGTCGACGCGCACCGCGTAGGAGCCGTACTCGTCGCTGGTCGTCATGGCCACCGGCCCGACGGGGTGGTACACCGCCCCGAGCCCCGGCGTGATCTCCAGGGCGTGCCGGCGGTGGCGGGCGTGCATCGAGCCGTTGGCGGCGTAGTTGACGTAGTAGCAGTCCTCCAGGTCCGCCGTGCCGATCTCGAGGCCCGAATTGATGTGGGACACCCCGACGGCCAGCGCGCCGAGCACGATGCCGTCGAACCGGAAGTCGTAGCTGGCCGTCCGGTCCAGGAGGTCCATCGAGGTGGTGAAGAAGTCCTGTCCCACCGCGGCCTTCGCGCCGTCGAGGTCGCGCTCGCGGAACGAGAAGAACTGAGCAAGCGCCGGTGCCACCCAGCCACCCTACGTAACGCGGCGAGGTCGCCGAGGGGACCGATGCCGCTGAGTCCGTCGTGCCGATGGCTCCCGTGGCTTCCGGCTCTCAGGCCGTGAGCTGAGCGGTCGCGGTGCTCGCCGCTGCGCGGATGTGGCGGACGCACGCGTCGGCGGCGGCGTCCGCGTCCCTCGCCTCGATGGCGTCGACGACGGCCCGCAACTCCCCGGCGGCTTCGGCCGGCCGACCCGGCACCGAGAGCGAGGTGGCCCGCAGCAGGCGGACCCGCGCCTGGAGCCCGGCCAGGGTCTGTTGCAGCGGTCCGCTCGCCGATCCCTCCATGAGCACCTCGTAGAACCGGTCCTTCGCCCCGAGGTGGTCACCGACCTCGTTCACGGACACCTCTGCGCTGCGGGCGATCTCGTCGACGGCCCGCCGCAGCTCCCGCACCTGGTCGTCTCCCGCCCGTTGGACGAAGCGCCGGACCGCGAGTGCCTCGAGCGAGGCGCGCATCTCGTAGATGTCCGCCGCGTCCGACGCCGACAACGACGTGACCTCCGCCCCGCGCTGGGGGACGACGGTCACCAGGCCCTCGGCGGCGAGCTGGCGGATGACCTCGCGCACGGTGGCGCGGGAGACGCCGAGGCTCTCGGTCAGCTCGCGCTCGATGAGGCGCTCACCGGGGCGGAGCCGGAGGTCGAGGATGGCCGAGCGCACCCGGTCGGTCGCCTGCTCCCGCAACGGCGCGGCGACGCGGCGCAACGGCTCGGACCCCCACACCGGCGCAGGCACGGTCGCGATCATCCCATGCACCCGGTCCGATCAGGCTCGCGCGACGGTGACCCGGCCGGCCGGCACCGGAGCAGCCGGTTGGTCGGCCTGCTCGGCCGGTCCCGGGGTGCTGGTCTCCGAGGTGGGCAGGCCCGCGGTCACGACGGCTCTCCCGCGAGCTCGGCCAGGATCGGCGCCGCGGTCGTCGCCGCGTGGATCCCGACGACGCTCGCGATCTCGAACATCTCGAGGATCTCGGCGACGGATGCGCCGTGGCCGAGTGCGTTGCGCAGGTGCAGCTTGAGGCCGGGCACGTAGAGGTGGGTGGCCGAGGCGTCGAACGCGCAGTAGACGAGCTCCTTGACCTTCGGCTCGAGCGTGCCGGTGTGCCAGGGCACCGACGAGAACGCGACGTAGGCCTCGAACAGGTCCGGGTCGAGCTCGAGGATCTCGTCCCAGAACGTGTGCCAGTAGCCCCGGGTCGCCGTGAACTCGGCCTTGAGCCGCTCCTGGCGTGCGTCGAGCGGGGCCGGCCCGTCGCGCAGGCCCTCCTCGGTGAGCACCTCGACCAGCAGCGGCACGCCGATGTTGGCGGCGTGGATGCCGAGCGTGCTCGTGAGCTCGAGGACCTCCATGATCTCGTGCGGGGTGGCGCCCACGTCGAGCGCGGCCTGCACGTGCTGCCGGACGCCGGGCGTGTAGAGGTGGGTCGCGGCGGCGTCGACAGCGATGTGGAGCAGCTCGCGCACCTTCGGCGAGAGGGCCCCGGGCTCGCGACGCCACGGGACCGCCGAGAAGTCGAGGTAGGCGCGGACGAACGCCTGGTCGAGCTCGAGCATGTGCTGCCACGGCTCGCCCCACGTCCCGCGCACGCGGACGAACTCGTCCTTGATGGCCTGCTGCTCGTCGGTCAGCGTCACGACGCCTCCTCGTTGTTCCGTCGGGTCGAGCTCCGCAGCCAGCGAGCGATCTCGGTGTGGTCGGCGGTGGGCCCGAGGGCGGCGAGGGCCTCGTCCCAGAGCTCGACCGTCGCCGCGGCATGCCGGGTGGGGACGCTCGTGCTCCCGGCGAGGTCGAGGGCGATGTGGATGTCCTTGACCATGAGCCCCAGCCCGAAGCCGGCGCCGTAGGTACCCGGCAGGATGTGGTTCGGCCACTTGTTCTCGGTCGACCCGCTGCGCCCGGACGCCCCGTTGACGACCTCGAGCATCACCGCGGGGTCGAGCCCGAACTCCTCGCCGACGAGCACCGCCTCGGAGCTCGCGAGCAGGTGGGCGGCCGACATCAGGTTGTTCAGCGCCTTCAATGCGTGTCCCGCGCCGACCGGCCCGACGTGCCGGGGACGCCCCATGACCGCGAGCACGGGCTCGAGGTCCGCGACGACCTCGTCGGGCCCGCCCACCATCACCGCGAGCGTGCCGGCGCGGGCCCCGGAGACACCGCCGGAGACCGGTGCGTCGATCAGCACCCGGTCCGTGGCGGCCAGCGACTCCGCCAGCGCGCGGGTGCGCAGTGGCTCCGACGAGCTCATGTCGACGATCAGCCGGGCGGCCTCCAGTTCGGCCACGACGGACTCGACCACGTCGGAGTTCGGAAGGCACAGCACCACCGCCTCGGCCCCGGTGGAGGTGTCGGCCCCCGAGTCGACCACGGTCGCCCCGGGCACGGCCGCGGCGAACGCGTCCCGCGCGGCGGACGAGGCGTCGTACGCGCGCACCGTCAGCCCGGCGTCGACGAGGCGCGATGCCATCGGCGTCCCCATGTGTCCGAGACCGACGAAGCCGACGGTGCGGCCGGCGGGACCACCGGCCGTCACGACCGCTCCCGCATCTCGTCCAGTACCCCGTCCGCCACCCGGAAGGCCTCGAGCCCGGCGGGCGCACCGCAGTAGGCGGTGGCCTGCAGCAACGCCTCCTGGATCTCGGTCTCGGTCACGCCGTTGGTGAGTGCGCCGCGCACGTGCACCGCGAGCTCGTGGGACTTGCCGAGCGCCGTGAGCATCACGAGGTTGAGCAGGCTGCGGGTGCGCCGGTCGAGCCCGGGCCGGTCCCACACCTCGCCCCAGCAACACCGGGTGACGTAGTCCTGCACGGGCCGGGAGAACTCGCTGACGTTCGCCATGGAGCGCTCGACGTGGTCCTGGCCGACGACCTCCCGGCGGATCGCGAGGCCCCGCTCGAAGCGGTCGTCGGCCCCGTGACGGACTCCGTCACCGCTCATCGCCCGGCCTGCCCGTACTCGTCCTCGGACACCTCGTCGAGCCAGGTCGTGGTGCCCAGCGAGACCGCGAGATGTGTCATGATCGTGCCGGGCCCCGCCCCGTGCCAGTGCTGTTCGTCGGGCGGCACCCAGACCACGTCGCCCACGGTCAGCGGCTGCGGCTTCCCGCCGTGCGTGCACACCCACCCCGTGCCCGCCGTGACGACGAGGATCTGGCCGCGCTCGTGGTGGTGCCAGTAGGTGCGTGCGCCGGGGGTGAAGGTCACCGAGTTGACCGTGGTGCCGTCAGTGCTCGGAAGCACCGGGTCGCCCCACACCGTGCCGGTGAACGTCGCTCCGCGTGCTTCGGTGACAGCGCCGTCGGCGCGCCCGTGGACGATCTTCACTGGGCCTCCTGGGTGGGCTCGGTGGTGGGTTGCTGGACGCGGACACCGCCGGCGAGGTCCCCGAGGGCATCCACGACGCGGTTGGAGATGACGTCGCCGTAGCCGAGGTGGGCAGCCAGCCCGAACGACGCGATCGGGCCTGCCGCGTTGAGCGACGGGACGCCGAGGCGCCCGAGCAGCTCGGTGTAGAGGGTGACGTCCTTGGTCATCAGGCGGCTCGTCAGGCCGCCCTCGAGGTAGTCGCCCTCGAGGATCCGCGGGAAGCGGTGGCTCGATGCGAACGACTGCCCGCTGCCGCCGTTGATCGCGGCGAGCAGCGTTCGCAGGTCGAGTTCGGCCCGCTTTCCGGCCACCATCACCTCGGCGGTGGCGGCCAACGTGACCGCGTTGAGGAAGTTGTTGAGCAGCTTGGCGGTGTGCCCGGCGCCGACCGGGCCGAGGTGGTGCACGGTCGAGGCGAGGGGCGCGAGCACCGGGCGGATCGCGTCGACCGCGGCGGCGTCCCCACCCGCCATGATCGTCAACGTGCCCTTCTCGGCGGCCGCCGCGCCGCCGGAGATCCCGGCGTCGAGGTAGGTCACGTCGCGGGCGGCGGCCTCTGCGGCCAGGGCCACGGTCGACTGCGGGGACGCGGTCGAGAGGTCGACGACGGTCGTCCCGGGCGCGCCCCCGGCGAGCACGCCGTCGTCCCCGCGGACGACCGGCTCGACGACCGCCGAGTCCGGCAGCGACAGCAGGATGGTGGCGCACGCGCGGGCGACCTCCGCGGGGCTCGCGGCCGCCCGCGCGCCGACGGCCTCGGCGCGCCCGGCGACGGGGTCGAACCCGACGACCTCGTGGCCCGCGTCGACCAGCCGGCGCGCCATGCGGCCGCCCATGTTGCCCAGTCCGATCATGCCGACCGGTCTCATCGGTGCTGCTCCTCCTCGTAGGTCACCGTGGCGCCTCCGCTCCGGCCTCGATGCGGATGACGAGCTCGTCGATGCCGGTGCCCTGCACGCGCGCGGGGAAGCGGCGCCCGACGTCGGCGTCGTGCCCGGCGACGAGCACCCGGTGCGGGGCCTCGGCGAGAGCGCGCAGCGTGTCGAACCCGGCGTACATCGCCTCGAGGTCGGCGACGACGAAGAACGGGCGGTCGTCGGTGAGCTCGTCGTAGAAGTGCAGCGCGTCGGTGGCGAGCACGGCCTCCCCGCCGGGGATCGCGACCTGGGCGATGAGCTGTCCGGCCGTGTGCCCCCCGACCTCGACCAGCGCGAAGCCGCCGCCGAGCTCGCAGCGCCCGGTGAACGTCGTGACCCGGCCCTCGGCGTGGGCTCGGGCCAGGTCGGCGATCTCGTCGGTCTCGGTGGAGTGCGCGAACTGCGCGCGCCCGGCGTACGGGCCGGTCCAGAACTCGAGCTCACGAGCGGTCATGACCACTTCGGCGGCCGGGAACCGGTCGAGGTTGCCGATGTGGTCGTAGTGCGCGTGGCTCACGACCAGCCGCTCCACCCGCGCGGCGTCGACGCCGAGCGCGGCGAGGGCCTCGATCGGGTCGACGAGCACCTCGCGGCCCCGGCGACGACCGACCTCGGGATCGAAGCCGCAGTCGACGACCGTCGTGCGGTCGCCGTCACGGACCACCCAGAAGAAGTAGTCCATGCGGAAGGCCGCATCGGGCTCGCCGTAGACGGACCAGTTGAGGTAGCTCTCGGCGGAGCTGGTGGTGCGGGTGCCGTACCGGATGGCGAGGACCTCGTGCTCGCTCATCCCCGGTCCCCCCGCGGTCCGGTCCGCAGTTCCGCGAGGACCGGCAGGAGGTGCTCGAGGAGGCCCTCGGGGTCCTCGGACATCGGGAAGTGTCCGCGGCCGGGCATGACGACCAGCCGACCGCCGAGCTGCTCGGCGGCCCGGCGGCTCATCTCGGTGGTGGCCGAGTAGTCGTACTCGCCGCTGAACACGACGAGCGGGCAGGTCGCGGGGCCCAGCTCGGCGGCGACGGGCGGGAAGTCGACGGAGTAGAACGAGGTATCGCCCTGGTAGACGCCCGGACCGTTGCTGGCGTAGCCCCACAGGGTCTGGGCGCGCGGCCCCGCCGGGCTGGCCGGGGCGATGAGCCCACCCACCCAGCTGGCCAGGAACCCGGAGTGGTCGACGTCCGCGCGGTGGGTCCACTCGACGAAGCGCCCGGGGCTCCCGAGGCCGCCCTCCAGGGCGCACACCCCGGCGAACCGCTCGCCGTGCTCGCAGGCGAGGTAGAGCGCGATGGCCCCGCCCATCGAACAGCCGAGGAGCACGGGCCGGTCCAGGTCGAGGGCCTCGGCGACCGCGAGCACCGTCGTCGCGTACGTGGTGGTGTCCAGGCTGTAGCGGCGGTGCTGCCAGTCCTCGGGTGGGTCGGAGCGCCCGTGCCAGGGCATGTCGAAGGCGACGACCCGATGGTGGTCGGTGACCCGCGGGTCCTCGAGCAGCCCACGGAACTGGCGCGAGTCGGCGCCCGCCGTGTGCAGGCACAACAGGGCCGGGCCCTCCCCGGCGGTCTCGACGAAGACCCGGCGGCGCTCGCCGGCGACGTCGAGGTGCAGGTAGCGCCCGACACTCGGCCCGAAGCCGAGCGGAGCGGGTGCCGGATCGGGGCGGCGCGTGACGGGGGCCCTCTCGCCGGACCGCAGTGCGTCGAGGAACCGGTCGATCGCCGGCGCCGCCCGCGCCCACACCTCCCGGCGGCCCGTGACCCGCTCGCTGCCCCGCGTCGCGACCAGTGCCTGCGCCGAGGTCGCGCCGCGCGGAGGCGGGTCGGCGCAGAACTCCTCCCACTCGACGTCGGATACGGCGAAGCCGACGTCCCACGTGGCGTTGAGGCCGGGCGCGCCCTCGCAGTGCACGTCGCCGTCGGCGACCCGGACGAGGAAGCGACCACCGGCGATCTCCAGCAGCAGGCTCCATCCGGGCCCGGGGGGCAGCCCCGCGAGCAGCCCCCCGTGCAGTGTCGCCCTGACCTGCGCCTCGTCCAGCCCCATCGCGCCTCCTCGTCGAGACCGGCCCGCTGCGGGCCCGCGACCCACCCGGTTGACGCGAGCTGTGGGCCAGCCCTACGTTCCGATTGTCTGACAGCCTGACGATGCATGGCGATCGCCGACGGCGCAAGGCCGCGTCGGGGACGAGGAGTGGTCTCGATGACGAGTCACGAGCACGCCGGCCCGGTGACGAGCACGTCCGCCACGCCCGGCGCGGAGGAGGACCCTCGGCGCGCGGCGAAGCGACGGTCGGCGACCCGCGGGGCCTTCTTCGCCGAGTTCGTCGACATGTTCGACATCTACCTGCCGACCGTGGTGCTGACCCCGGCACTGATCTACTTCCAGCCGGCGCGCCTTGATCCGGGCACCACGGCGATCTTCACCTCGCTGGTCTTCGTGACCACGCTGGTCGGTCGGCCGATCGGCGCCGCGGTGTTCGGCGCACTCGCGGACCGGCTGGGGCGGCGTCGCAGCACCATCATCTCGGTGACCGGTTTCGGGGTGATCACCCTGCTCATCGCACTCGTGCCCGGCTACGCGACGATCGGCATCGCGTCGTACTGGCTGCTCGTCCTGCTGCGCTTCCTCGACGGGGTCTGCCTCGGCGGCGGCTACACCGGCGCGCTGCCCCTGGCCATGGAGTACTCGACGAAGAGCCGCCGCGGTCTGCTCGGCGGGATCATCCTGGCGGCCTTTCCCCTGGCCTACGTCGTGATCACGCTCCTCGGCCTGGCGTGCTTCGCGCTGTTCCCGCTGGCCGGGCCCGACTCGGCCTACGCCGTCTGGGGGTGGCGCGTCCCGTTCGTGCTCGGCGCACTGCTGGCCTTCGTCCTCGCGACGTACTACGTGCGCAGCGTCTCCGAGTCGGAGGTCTGGCAGGCCGCGGAGGCCGCGAAGGCCGAGGGCACCTCCCAGGGCAGTCCCGGCCGCCCGCTCCTCGCCGTCCTGCGCAGCCCGACCTTCCTCCAGGTCTTCGGGATGATGAGCGGGTTCTGGCTGACACAGAACCTCGTGACGCTCTTCCTGCCGACGACCGTGCTGCGCAATCTCGTGGGGCTCTCCAACAACCAACTCACGGTGACCCTGCTGATCGCCTACGTCTGCCTGGTCGGGAGCTACATCGGCTCGGGCGTGCTGGGCCAACGCATCGGCCGCAAGCGGTTCTTCGTGATCAGCGGACTGCTCATCGCCACCGTGGGCGTCGCGCTGATGGCTGTGCTGGTGAACGGCAGGGGCCTGCCCCTCGGCCTGGTCATCCTCGTGGTGTGCGCGTTCTCGATCGTCGTCACCGCGCCGTGGGGCGTCGTGCTGCCCTACATCACCGAGCGGTTCCGCACCGACGTGCGTGCCTCCGGTTTCGGGCTCGGCTTCAGCGTGTCGGTGGTGATCCCGTCGTTCTACGCCTTCTTCCTGGAGGGCCTCGGAAGCGTCATGCCCTACGCCGTCGCCGTCCTCGTCCTGCTCGCCGTCGGCGGCCTCCTCGGGACCGCCGGCGCGGCCGCCGGTCCCGAGACCCGCGCCGTCGACTTCGAGGCCACGGTGCCCGCCGCGTGAGGTCGAGGGCGGCCGCGCGGTGCCGGCCGGCGCGTGCCGTGGGAGCCGGTCGTCGTGGCGCCCGTCGCGCGCTGACCCGGGGGCGTGGCGCCCCATGGGCGGGGGGGCGCAT
>NZ_JBVPVA010000815.1:0-1510 GCF_055612215.1 Actinomycetospora sp.
GTCGGTGGTCGAGGTTCGCGCCTACCTCGATTCCGCCATGGTGACCTGGACGATCACGCGCAACGAACTGCTGCTCGCAGCCCGGTCGCGACATGGTGCGGATCCGGGCAGAGCCTAGTCGCCCACCGGCCGAACGAGACCCCGCCGCCGCCACGACACGAGCTCGTCACCACGGGGCTGCCGCGAATGCGATCCGCCCCGGACTCGAACGACGCGGCACCGGCCGCACCGACGCCGGGAACGCCACGCCGAGGGGCCCCGGGACCTCGGGGATGCTGTCGAATTTCGCTGCCACCCGAGCACGTCGAGGAAGGTTCCGCCGAAACGAGCGTCAACGGCTGACATCGCCGCCGGAGGATGTCGAGATCGAGCGGACCGGGACCCCCCGGTCGACCCTGCTCGACCTCGAGGAGACAGAGACCGTGACCGATGTGATCTTGGTGCACGGGGCCTGGACCGACGCGTCGGTCTGGCATCCGGTGATGGCTCGGCTGTGGGCGGACGGTCACGAGCCGACGGCGGTCGGCCTTCCGATGACCACCCTCGACGAGGACATCGCGTGGACCCGCCGCGAGCTCGCCGGACGCGACCGTCCCACGATCCTCGTCGGCCATTCCTACGGTGGCATGGTCATCTCCGCGGCAGCCCTCGACCACCAGCACGTGGCGGGACTCGTGTTCGTCTGCGCCTACGCCCCCGGCCCGACCGACACCGTCGCCACGCTGGCCGGACGGGGTCGCGAGATGCCCGGCCGGAAAGCCATCCGCTTCTCGAGCGACGGCTGGACGTCGGTGGCCCCGCAGGGCTTCGTCGACTCCCTGGCGTCCGACCTCCCGCCTGCCACCGCACGCGTGCTCGCCGCCTCGCAACGTGCCACCCACAGCGACTGCCTCACCGGAGCCCCCGGTGCCGTGGCGTGGGACGGCCTACCGTGCCGCTACATCCAGACCCTGGACGACCACATGTTCGACCCCGAGTTACAGCGGCGGTTCGTGGAGCGGGTGAACGCCGAGAGGGTCGAACTCCCTGCAGGACACCTGGTCCCACTGTCCCGCCCGGACGAGGTGGCTGCAGTGATCCGGGGCATGGCGGCGAACGTCGGCGGCCGGTGACGACGCCGACCAGCGTCGCCACCGCGGAGCATGGCGTCGTCGTCCGCTCAATGCAGGAGCACGAGCTTGAGCGCGACGGCGATCGCCGCGACCCCGGCCACCACGATCCCGAACCAGGCCGCGCGGGACCACCCGATGGGCTGCTTGAGGTGGTGGTAGACGATGCCGATGGAGCCCAGGCGCAGGACCAGCAGCGCCGAGGACACCGCCTGGGCCCATACCGGCGCCGGCCAGCCGAGCATCGCCGCGGTGAAGAGGATCAGCGGTGGGATGCCCGCGCTGATGATCGGGACGGAGTCCCGCAGCTCGTCCAGCAGAGCCGTCCGGACCTCGTGCCCGCCGAACACCGCACCGACCACGTCGGCGAGGACGTGCGCGACGTAGGTCGAGACGACCGT
>NZ_JBVPVA010000908.1:0-2164 GCF_055612215.1 Actinomycetospora sp.
GGCGGGGCCGCCGCGTGGCGCGCCCTCACCACCGCGGTGAGTCCCACCGCCGCGGCGAGGACCAGGACGGCGACGACCACGACCAGCACGAGGGTGCCGCGCCGGGGCGGCCCGGCGACGGACCCGTCGACCCAGGCCGGCATCCGCGGTGGCGGGGGCTCGAGCTGCTGCGGCCGGTCGTCCTGCTCGAAGCGCTGCACGACGTCCCCCAGGGCTCCGTCACCGACGTGCTCACCGTGCGCGACCGAGCGTGGTGATGCAACCGCGATCGGGGTCCGGGCGGGAACTCCCGCCTGCTTAGCTGGATCCGTGGCCGCTCGTCAGGGGGATCCGGTCCACGTGCCGACGCGCGACGCACACACTCCCCTGCCAGGACGGCGGGGTGCTGGAGAAACCGACGCGCGACGCACACTCCACCCCCCCGGCGCGACACGGACGTGATTGGCACGCGCAGGTTTCCCCGGGACCGTGAGCCACTCCGCCCGGCGTCTGTGCGCGGCGCGCAGGTTGCCCCGGGGCCGGACGCCACCTCGGCGAGAGTGTGTTCGTCGCGCGCAGGTTCCCCGGGGGCCGGACCCCACCTCGGCGAGAGTGTGTGCGTCGCGCGCAGATGCCCCGGGGCCGGACGCCACCTCGGCGGGAGTGCGTGCGGCGCGCGCAGATGCGGAGCCCCGGCGAAGGTCCGTAGCGGCGGTTCCCGTCGCGACACCGCAGGCGCGCCGACGGAGGATGCGTCGATGCCGACCCCGGATTACGGCACCGTCGCGGTCACCGGCGCCACCGGCGCCCTGGGCAGCCGCGTCGCCCGCCGGCTGGCCGAGCGCGGCGTGCCACAGCTGCTGATCGCCCGCGACCCCGCCGGCTCCCCGACCTGCCCGGCGCCGACCACCGCGGCCCGGCCGCCTACGCGGACCGCGCCGACGTGCGCGCCGCGGTCGACGGCGCCACCACGCTCGTGCTCGTCTCCGGCCGGCCGACCGGGAGGCGACTCGAGGAGCACGCCACCGTCGTGGAGGCCGCGGCCGAGGCCGGCGTCGAGCGGGTCCTGTACTTGTCGCTGCTCGGCGCGGCCCCCGACGCCACCTACCGCAACGCCCGCGACCACTGGCTCACCGAGCAGTACCTCGCGGCGACCGGCCTCCGCCACACCGTCGTCCGCGCCGGCATCTACGCCTCGACGCCCGCCTCGCTCGCCGACGACGAGCTCGTCGTGCGCGGCCCCGGCGGAACGGGCCGCGCGGCCTTCGTCGCGCACGAGGACATCGCCGCGGTGATCACGGCGCTGATCGTCGACGACACCGGCGAGCACGACGGCGCCGTCCTCGAGGTCACCGGCCCGGAGGCGCTGACCCTCGAGGAGGAGATCGGGCAGGTCGCCGAGGCCAGCGGGCGGCCGTACCGCTACGTGCCGGAGACGCTCGAGGAGGCCTTCGCCCGCCGCTACCGGATGGGCCTGTCCGGGGAGCAGATCGAGGCCTGGATCTCCTGGTACCTGGCGATCGCGCACGGCGGGCTCGCCACGGTCACCGACGTCGTGCCCCGCCTGACCGGCGCCCGGGCGACGCGCGTGGCCGACATCGACTGGTGGCCGCCACCGGGCCGGGCGAGCTGACCGCGGCCGATCACCGGTCGGCGACGCGGCGGAGCAGCGCCGCGGCGGCGGCGATCTCGTCGTCGGCGACCTCGTGGCCCCGGCCCGGCTGCACGCGCAGATCGACCTCCGCCCCACGCCCGCGCAGCACCTCGGCCAGGGCCTCGGTGGCCGCCCACGGCACCCAGGCGTCCGCGTCGGCGTTCGTGACGAGCACCGGGAGGCCGTCGAGCGGCGGCGGGCCGGGCGGCGCGGGCCACGGCGTGCCGAGCGGACCGAACGCGGCGCCGGTCCAGACCACCGCGCCCGCCCATCGGCGCCGTCCGCGCAGGAGCTGGTCGGCGACCAGGCACGCCCCCTGGGAGAACCCGGCGAGCACGACCGGGGTGCGCCGACCGGGCGCGAGGAGATCGACGAGCCCCTCGATGACGTCGGTGGCGCGCTCCCGCTCGGCCGCGGTGCGGTCCAGCGCGTCGTGGACGCGCCCGGCGTACCAGGTCCGCCTCGGCGCCGCGGGGGCGGCCCACGTGATCGGCACCCCGGACAGGTGCTCGGTGAGGCGGTCGAGCACGT
>NZ_JBVPVA010000952.1:0-3390 GCF_055612215.1 Actinomycetospora sp.
CTGGGTCATCTTCGGCGCCATCAAGCAGATCGTCGGGCTGTTCCTGGCGGTGTACCTGATCGCCAACGTGGCCGACAGCGCCGGCATCGCCAACCAGCCGGTGCACCAGTTCCTGGAGATCTACCAGAACTTCCTGCCGCCGTGGCTGGCCATGACGCTGGCCGTGGTGCTCGTCGTCATCAGCCAGGTGAAGATCAACGTGACCAACGCCTACTCCGGCTCGCTCGCGTGGACCAACTCGTTCACCCGCGTCACCAAGACCTACCCCGGCCGCTTGGTGTTCCTCGCGTTCAACCTGTTGATCGCGCTAGTGCTGATGGAAGCCAACATGTTCGACTTCCTCAACACGATCCTCGGCTTCTACGCGAACTGCGGCATGGCGTGGGTCGTGGTGGTGGCCTCCGACATCGTCTTCAACAAGTTCCTGCTGAAGCTCTCGCCGATGCAGCCGGAGTTCCGGCGCGGCATGCTCTACTCCTTCAACCCGGTGGGCTTCGGCTCGATGCTGATCGCCGCCGGCCTGTCGGTCATCGCCTTCTTCGGCGGTCTCGGTGAGGCCATCCGGCCGTACTCTCCGCTGGTGGCCATCGGGCTCGGATTGGTGCTCCCACCGATCATTGCGCTCGCCACCAAGGGCAAGTACTACCTGCGCCGCACCGACGACGGTATCGACGCGCCGATGTACGACGAGCTCGGCAACCCCTCGGGGGAGACCCTGTCCTGCGTGTCCTGCGGGCAGGACTTCGAGCGCCCCGACATGACGGCGTCGGCGGCGGGCACCGGGCACGTCTGCTCGCTCTGCCTCTCCACCGACCGTGCGGGCACCCACGTCCTCCCGGAGCCGACGACGTCCTAGTTTGTCTCCGACGTGTGCGTGCGTTCCCGTGTCCCGACACGGGAACGCACGCACGAGGCGAAGCCGAAGGGGCTGAGGTGCTGCTCTCGCCGCACGAACAGGAGAAACTGCTGCTGCACGTGGCCGCGAACCTGGCGAAGGAACGCCGCGGCCGCGGTCTGCGGCTCAACCATCCCGAGGCGGTCGCGCTGCTCAGTTCCTGGATCCTCGAGGGGGCCCGGGACGGGCGCAGCGTCGCCGAGCTGATGGACGGCGGCCAGCACGTCCTGACCCGCGACGACGTCATGGAGGGCGTCCCCGAGATGCTGCCGACCGTCGCCGTCGAGGCGACGTTCCCGGACGGGACGAAGCTCGTGAGCGTCCACGAGCCGATCCAGTGACCGGGGCGAACGGAGCGACGCGGCACACGGTGCGCGTGCGCGGCGACGGGGGATCGGCGTGAGCGGGGGAGACACCGGATACGGCCCGGGTGCGTTCCTCCCCGGGGACGGGGAGATCGTCACGGGGGAGGGCGCCGCCGTCCACACCCTGACCGTGACCAACACGGGCGACCGGCCGATCCAGGTCGGCTCGCACGTGCACTTCTCGTCGACGAACCCCGCGCTGGCCTTCGACCGCGAGGCCGCCACGGGCATGCGGCTCGCCATCCACGCCGGGACCTCGGTGCGCTTCGAGCCCGGCGTCGAGAAGGACGTCACCCTCGTCGCGCTCGGCGGGTCGGGCACCGTGCCGGGCCTGCGCCTCGACGTCGACGACCCGGCGGGCCGGGCGGGCGGATCCCCGGGCAGCGGCTGGTCGGTGGGCCGCGAGGCCTACGCCGAGCTGTTCGGCCCGACGACGGGCGACCGGCTCCGGCTGGCGGACACCGACCTGACGATCCGCGTCGAGGAGGACCGCAGCCGCGGCCCGGCCGGCGGCGACGAGGCGGTGTTCGGCGGCGGCAAGGTGATCCGCGAGTCGATGGGCCAGTCGCGGGCCACCCGCGCCGAGGGCGCCGCGGACCTCGTCATCACCGGGGCCCTCGTCCTCGACCACTGGGGCGTGGTGAAGGCCGACGTCGGCGTGCGCGACGGCCGCATCGTCGGGCTCGGGAAGGCCGGCAACCCGGACACGATGCACGGCGTCGCGCCCGAGCTCGTCATCGGCCCGTCGACGGAGATCCTGTCCGGCAACGGGCTGATCCTCACCGCGGGCGGGGTCGACTGCCACGTCCACCTCATCAGCCCGCAGCAGCTGCCCGAGGCGATCGGCTCCGGGGTCACGACGATGATCGCCGGCGGCACCGGCCCCGCGGAGGGGACCAAGGCGACCACGGTGACGCCGGGCGCCTGGTGGCTCGCGCGGATGTTCGAGGCGCTGGACTCCACGCCGCTGAACTTCTCGCTGCTCGGCAAGGGCAACACCGTCGGGGAGGCGGCCCTGCGCGAGCAGGTCGACGCGGGCGCGACCGGGTTCAAGGTCCACGAGGACTGGGGCGCGACGCCGGCCGCGATCGACGCGGCGCTGCGGGTGGCCGACGAGACCGGGGTGCAGGTCGCGCTGCACACCGACACGCTGAACGAGGCCGGCTACGTCGACTCGACCCTCGAGGCGATCGCGGGCCGGTCGATCCACGCCTACCACACCGAGGGGGCCGGGGGCGGGCACGCGCCGGACATCATCACGGTCGCGGGTCAGCCGCACGTGCTCCCGTCGTCAACGAACCCGACGCGGCCGCACACCGTCAACACCGTCGACGAGCACCTCGACATGCTCATGGTCTGCCACCACCTCTCGTCGTCGATCCCGGAGGACCTGGCGTTCGCGGAGTCGCGGATCCGGGCCTCGACGATCGCGGCGGAGGACCTGCTGCACGATCTCGGCGCGATCTCGATGATCGGGTCGGACTCGCAGGCGATGGGCCGGGTCGGCGAGGTCGTGATGCGCACCTGGCAGACCGCGCACGCGGCCAAGCGGCGGGTCACCGGCCTGTCCGGGGTGCAGGCCTCGGGTGACGACAACGATCGCGCCCGCCGGTACGTCGCCAAGTACACGATCTGTCCGGCGATCGCGCACGGTCTCGACGGCGAGGTGGGCTCGGTCGAGGTCGGGAAGCTCGCCGACCTGGTGCTGTGGGACCCGGCGTTCTTCGGGGTCCGGCCGCACGTCGTGGTCAAGGGCGGGGTCATCGCCTGGGGGCGCATGGGCGACGCGAACGCCTCCATCCCGACCCCGCAGCCCGAGCTCTCCCGCCCGATGTTCGGGGCGTTCGGGTCGGCACCGGCGGCGACCTCGGTGCACTTCGCGACGCAGGCCGCGCTCGACGGCGGGCTCGCCGGACGCGTGGACGTGCGGCGGCGGTTCGTGCCCGTCCGCTCCCCGCGGGGGGTGTCCAAGGCCGACATGCCGGGCAACGACGCGACCCCGGAGATCACCGTCGACCCGGAGACGTTCACGGTCCGCATCGACGGGACGCCCGTCGACCCCGACCCGGTGCGCGAGCTGCCGATGGCCCAGCGCTACTTCCTGTTCTGACGTCGCGGGGGCAGCGCGGG
>NZ_JBVPVA010000447.1:0-2617 GCF_055612215.1 Actinomycetospora sp.
CTGGCGCTGTTCGGGCGCATCTTCGAGTACCTCGACCTCGTCCCGGAGCTGCAGGACTCCCCCCGCGCGCGCCCGCTGGCGAAGGCGGACTCCCGCGGCGAGGTCGAGCTGCGCGACGTGTGGTTCCGCTACCCCACCGACGCCGAGCCGGGTCGATCGTCCGAGCCCGGACCGTGGGCGCTGGAGGACCTGTCGCTGCGCATCGCGCCCGGCCAGCTCGCGGCGATCGTCGGGCCGAGCGGGGCCGGTAAGACCACGCTGTCCTCGCTCGTGCCGCGCCTCTACGACGTCGACGCCGGGGCGGTCTGCCTCGACGGCGTCGACGTCCGGGAGATCACCCTGGCGTCGCTGCCCGGGCTCGTCGGGATGGTGACCCAGGAGAGCTACCTGTTCCACGCGACCGTCGCCGAGAACCTGCGCTACGCCGCCCCCGACGCCACCGACGCGGACATCCGCGCCGCGGCCCGGGCGGCGAACATCGCCGAGCACCTCGAGGGCCTCGCCGACGGCTACGACACGATGGTCGGCGAGCGCGGGTACCGCCTCTCCGGCGGCGAGAAGCAGCGCGTCGCCATCGCCCGGGTGATCCTCTCCGACCCGCGGATCCTGGTGCTCGACGAGGCCACCTCCGCGCTGGACACCACCAGCGAACGACTCGTCCAGCAGGCCCTCGAGACCGTGATGTCCGGGCGGACGACGATCGCGATCGCGCACCGGCTCTCGACGATCCTCTCCGCCGATGTGATCTTCGCGCTCGAGCGCGGCCGCCTCGTCGAACAGGGCACCCACGCCGAGCTCCTGGCCCGCGGCGGGCTGTACGCGCAGCTCTACGCCGAGCAGTTCGGCGGCGGTGCGGTCGAGGCCCGGTGCGCCGACGGGGTCCGCTTCACCGACGGCAAGGTGCTCGCCGCCCGCGCCGCGGACCACGGCGGCGACTGACCGGCAGCCCGGCCCGAGCCGCCGCCCCACCCGACCCATCCGTCCCACGTTGGGCCGAGCGGCCCTCGCCCTGGGGACGATGACGGGGGAGGATTACCGGCAGCGTGTGCCAGCGGGGCGGCACGCCGCGGGCGGACGGGGGTGCGGGACGTGTACGTCGAGCCCCTCACTCAGCGCGTCGTCGACCTCATCGAGGGCACCGCGTTCCCGCACCTGGACTCCACGTCGGTGCTCGGCATGATCGCGCTCGTCCTCACCGGGGCCGGGCTGGTGACGCTGCGGAACTTCCCGCTCGACGTCGGGGAGCGCCTGTCCCTGCTCGTCGCGGAGCCCTTCCCGCGCGTCGAGGCCTCCGTGGGCGTCGTGCTGGCCATCGACGGCGTGGACGCCGCCCTGACCCAGCGGCTGCGCCGCCACGCCGAGCACCCGGCCGTCGACGGGCTCGTCGTCGCCACGACCGCACCCGACGTCGGGCTGCTCCTGCCCCGCCAGCTCGACGGGGTACCGGTGCGCACGGCGATCGTGCTGGACTCCCCCGCCGCCGCCGGGTCCGCGAGCTGACGCCGCGCGCCGAAACCGGCTCCGCGTCACGCGCCGACCACTGGCCCCTCGTGGCCCGGGGTGGCAGCGTGTCCGCCATGGAGATCGGACCCGTCCGCCGGCGCTTCACCGCCGAACCGGCCAGCTCACCCGTCCCCGGCGAGGCCGTGCCGGCCCACGAGCCCGCGGCCACCGAGCGCGCGCCGCAGGCGGCGGTCGGGCCCGAGCGCGAGGCCGTCGAGGCCGGACGCCCCGACCGCGCTTCGTGACGCTCCCGATCCCTCCCGGATCGACCCGGCCCGACGCGGGCGCCGAGCCCGACGCCGCCGGCGTCCCCGACGTCCCCGCGGCCGTCCTCGGATGGCGGACCTGGCGCATCGGGCGGCGCGCGCAGCGTCGGGCGGAGCTCATCGCCCCGCTCGCGGGGTCGGCCTGGCCGGCCCGTCGCCCGTTCGTCGCCTCGTGCGGGTCGCGCGACCACGCCCCGCCGAGCGAGCACTGCGGCTGCGGCCTCTACGCGGTCGCCGACCCGCGGGTGCTCGAGTGGGGGCCGTCCGACCACGAGGTGCTGGGCGCGGTCGCGCTGTGGGGCCAGGTCGTCGAGGGCACCCGCGGCTGGCGGGCCTCGCACGCCTACCCGCGGTTCGTCGTCACCGGACCCGCGATCGCCACCGAGCAGCGCGCGGCGCTCGCCCGCCGGTACGGCGTCCCGGTGCTGCGCTCCGAGGTCCCGACGCGCACGCTCGCCGCCCTGCTCGGCACCGAGGCCGCCGTGGCGGACGCGCTGCTCCGCGGCCCCGTCGAAGAGGTCGAGGGCGGGCTCGCCGCGCGGATGCCGGAGTGGACCCGCCCGCGGCACCCGGACAGCGGTCGGCCCGGGTCCCGACGTTGGTTCGGGGCCGGGCGGCGCTCAGCGTCCCGACGCGGGGCGGACGAGATCCGCTAGCAGCCCCCGCAGGCGGTCGCCGGCGGCGGCGACTGCCTAGCGATAGGACACGAGGATCGCGATCACGACCCCTGCGATCACCCACCACGCTCCGACGGCGGCCTTCTCGGAACCACCCTCGGGGCCCCCGATACGGCGCCGGAACGGGCTCAGGATCACCGCCCCGATCAGCAGGACGACCGCGATCGTCAG
>NZ_JBVPVA010001078.1:0-2804 GCF_055612215.1 Actinomycetospora sp.
GTCGTACGGCGACAGCTCCACGACGACCTTGTCCTCGGGGAGGATTCGGATGTAGTGCTGACGCATCTTCCCGCTGATGTGTGCCAGGACCTTGTGCCCGTTCTCGAGCTCGACCCGGAACATCGCGTTGGGCAGGGGCTCCACGACCCGGCCCTCGACCTCGATGGCGCCGTCCTTCTTCGCCATGTCCTCCGCACTTCTCTCGCCGGCCGCCGGAGCTCCCGCCGCCCGGCCCAGGAGGACCGGGAAGCGCTCGCCGGGCGACCACGTCGTCCCGCTGCCACCGGTGTACGGGTGCACACCGGATCGGGCTCGCGCCGCCCTGCCGGGGACACACGGACCCACCCGCCGGAGAATCGACCGGCGATCGGTGACACGTGCGGACACCGGCACGACACGCGCACCAGCCCTCAACTGTACGCGGGGCGCGTCGCGGGCCTGGTCACCGGGTCGCCGGAGGACCACTGCGCCGGCGTCAACCGTCAGCGTTGACCGTTTCTCCGCCGCGGGCCACGATGACGAGGACCTGGACCCGAACGATCGGAGGACCCGACGTGGACGTCGACGGTGCCGTCGCACTGGTGACCGGAGGGGCGTCCGGCCTCGGCCGGGCGACCGTGGAGAAGCTGCACGCGCGGGGCGCGTCGGTCGTGATCCTCGACCTGCCCTCCTCGGCGGGCGAGCAGGTCGCGAAGGAGCTCGGCGAGCGGGCGGTCTTCGCGGCCGCCGACGTCGCCGACCCCGAGCAGGTGGCGGCTGCGGTCGACACGGCGACCGGGCTGGGGACGCTGCGGGTGACGGTCAACTGCGCCGGCATCGGCAACGCGCACCGCACCGCCGGGCGCAAGGGCCCCTTCCCGCTCGAGGACTTCCAGAAGGTCCTGAACGTCAACCTGGTCGGCACCTTCAACGTCATCCGGCTCGCCGCGCAGGCGATGAGCGAGAACGAGCCGTCCACCGGTGACGCGGGCGGCACCGGCGACCGCGGGGTCGTCGTCAACACCGCCTCCGTCGCCGCCTTCGACGGGCAGATCGGCCAGGCCGCCTACTCGGCGTCGAAGGGCGGGATCGTCGGCATGACGCTGCCGATCGCCCGCGACCTCGCCTCGCTCGGCATCCGCGTCTGCACCATCGCGCCGGGGCTGTTCCACACCCCGCTGTTCGCGACGCTGCCCCAGGAGAACATCGACTCCCTCGGCGCCCAGGTACCGCACCCGTCGCGCCTCGGGGACCCGTCGGAGTACGCGGCCCTGGTCGCGCACATCGTCGAGAACCCCATGCTCAACGGCGAGACGATCCGCCTCGACGGCGCGATCCGGATGGCCCCCAAGTAGCCCGCGGGGTCCGACGGGGTCCGGTCGGCCCGGCCCGGCCGAGCGAGCGGCACTCCCGCTGCGTCTACGTGCGCGAGAGTGCCGTTCGCTCCGGACGGGAGCCAGGCCCCCGGCCCGCCGGTCCACGGCCGAGCGCCCCGAACAGCAGCACCAGCCCCCACGGCCCGGCGACCCAGACCCACCACGGGTGGACGAGCGACCCGGTGCCGAGCACGACGGCGAGCCAGATCGCCACGTTCAGCGCGCTCACCACCGCCCACGTCGCGACCGCACGGCGTGGGCTGCAGGACGACACCGAGGGGACCGGCGGCACCGGCAGCCCCCACCCGTGGTGACGATTCTGCGCGGCGACGGGCCGCGCCGCGTCGTCCGCGGGCAGGTCGTCCAGCAGCGGCGCGAGGTCGTCACGCACCACCGCCCCGTGCGCCGCCCGCACCCGCTCGTCGTACTCGGTGAGGGTCAGTCGCCCCTCGCCGTGCGCCCGCGCGAGCCGGTCGGCCACCCGCCCGCGCTCCGCGTCCGACACCCGCACCGCGCCGTCCGTCGCCACCACGACCACCTCCGGTCTCCGCCCCCGGAGCCAGCGTAGCGGATAGCAGACAGTTCAGCTATCTGTTTCTTCCGGCGCTGTCAGGACCCACGGCCCGGCCGAGGTCACCGCGACGGTGTGCTCCCAGTGCGCCGCCCGCGCGCCGTCGGCGGTGACGACGGTCCACTCGTCGTCGAGCTCCTCGGTCTCCGCGACCCCCGCGGTCAGCATCGGCTCCACGGCCAGCACCATGCCCTCGCGCAGCCGCGGACCGGTGCCGGCCCGGCCCAGGTTCGGCAGGAACGGCTCCATGTGCATCTCGGTGCCGATGCCGTGGCCGCCGTAGTCCTCGACGATCCCGAACGCCTCGCCCGCCGGGCCGCGATGGCGGCGGGCCTCGGCCTCGACGGCGTGCGAGACGTCGCCGAGGCGGTTGCCGGGCCGGACCTCGGCGATCCCCGCCCACATCGCCGCGCGGCACGCCGCCGAGAGCTCGGCGTCCCCGGGGGCCGGCGCGCCGACCGAGACGGTGACCGCCGCGTCGCCGTGCCAGCCGTCGAGGATCGCCCCGCAGTCGACCGAGAGCAGGTCGCCGTCGGCGAGGACCGTGGTCGGGCGCGGGATGCCGTGGACGACCTCCGCGTTGCGCGAGACGCAGATGCTGCCGGGGAACCCGTGGTAGCCGAGGAACGACGGGACGGCGCCCGCCTCCCGGATCGTCGACTCGGCGAGGGCGTCGAGGTCGGCCGTGGTGGCCCCGGGGACCGCGGCGGCCGCGACGCGCGCGAGGGTCGCCGCCACGACGAGGCCGGCTTCGCGCATCGCCTCGACCTCGCCGCGGGACTTGATCTGCACGTCGCTCCCGATCCGTCCGCCCGACAGGCGCCCGGCCACGCGTCCGAGGCCCGTGCCCACGTCCGCGAGGCCCGCGCCCCCGACCC
>NZ_JBVPVA010001081.1:0-3423 GCF_055612215.1 Actinomycetospora sp.
GCTCGCGGTCAGCCGGGCGTCCGCGAGGTCGAGCACCGTGCCGAGCACGCCGAGCAGCGGGTTGACCTGGGTGAGGGCGCGGTCGGCGAGCCGGACCTGCAGCCGGTGCCCGGGGTGCCCGCCGTCCCCGGCGCCGCCGAACGCCGCGGTGATCAGCGGTGCGAAGGTCTCGACGTCGGGACACATGACGACAACGTCGCGGGGCTCCAGGCTCGGGTCGTCCGCGAGCAGGCCCAGGACGGCCTCGCGCAGCACCTCCACCTGCCGGTCCGGCCCGTGGCAGGCGTGCACGACGACGCTGGGGTCGCCCTCGACGTCGGTGAGCACGGGCGCGCGGTCGTGGCGCAGGTCGTCCTGCAACCGCTCCAGCAGCGTCGTCGGCGCGGCCTCCGTGGACGGGTGGTGGACGTCGACCACGCCGGGCCCGGGCGGCGGCAGGCGCAGCTGCAGCTCACGGGCGTCGCGCGCGAGGGAGCGCAGCAGCGGGTGCGCGGCGACCCCCGCCGTCGGGTCGGCGGAGCGGCGCCTCCCGGCGCCCGCCCCGGCCGCGGCGCGCACCGCGTCCCACAGCGCGGGCGAGGGGTGCGGCAGCCAGAGGTGGACCTCGCGGGTGTGCGCGAGCGCCTCGAGGACCTCCAGGTGGGCGGTGGCCAGCCGGGTGGGCCCGAAGAAGGAGAGCCGCGCCGGGAGGTCCCCGTCGCCGCCGCCGAGCCCGGCGCAGTGCTCCGGGAGCGTCTCCGCCGGCCCCGGGACGCCCACCGCCTCGCGCAGGCGGCGCCAGAGCTCGGGCTGCCAGCGCAGGTCGGCCGGGACCTCGCCGCCCGCGCCGTCCTCGTCCTCCTTGGCGGCCCAGGACCGCAGCATCGCGGGCCGGTGCTCGCCGTAGGCGTCGAAGAGCCGGGCGAGGTGGCGGGCCGCGGCGAACCGCCGGCCTGCGCGGGTGCCGGACGCGTCGCCCACGACGCCGAGGTAGGTGCCCAGCGGCGCGCACCACGCCTCGCCCGCGCAGGCGTCGATCACCTCGAGCAGCGGCCAGACGAGGCGCTCGGGCCGCCACGGGTCGTCGTGGGCGTGACGGCGCGCGCGGGCCACCAGCTCGGCGGGCGGGGGGAACTCCACGCGGGCACACACGCCGTCGTCCCCGAGGGTGGCGCCGAGGCGGTGGGCGAGGCGCTGCGCGAGCCAGCGCTCCACCCCGCGGGTGGGAACGGCGACCACGTCGGGCGCGAAGGGGTCGGCCGGCGGTGTGGCGAGCACATCGGCCAGCGCCTCGGCCAGCCGGTCCGCCCGCTCGGCGCGGTGCACGTGGAGGGTCATCCCGCTCCCCCCTCCCGGTCTCCGAGCCTGCGACCGGCACGCTAGACGCGCCCCCCGACAGCGTGGTCCGCCCCCCGGGAGCGAGGAGGAAGGCGCGCCGTGCCCGACCGCGACGAGAGGCCCGACCGGGCCACGCGGTTCGCCGGCTACGCCCGCGCGCAGGTCGTCTTCGACGCGCTCCAGGGCCGACGGCTCGTCGTGCGCCCGGCCCCGCGCCCGGGCCCCTACCCGCTCGCGGCCGCCCCGGTGCACGTGCTGACCGCGTACGACCCGGGCGCCGAACGACCCGCCGCCGCGGAGAACGACCGGCGGCAGCGGGCGCTGGAGGCCGAGCTGGCCGACCGTGGCCTCGTCGTGACGCGCGCGGTCGCGTCGGCGGCGGACGGCTCGCACGCCGAGGAGTCCGCGGCCGTCGTCGGGTGGGACGACGCCGAGGCGCTCGCCCTCGCCCGTCGGTACGGGCAGGACGCGATCTTCCGGTGGACGCCGGAGGCGTGGACCGTGGTGCCCTGCGACGGCGGCCCGCCGGTCACCCTGGGCTGGACGCTCGAGGCGTGAGCGAGGTCGAGGCCGACGAACGTCAAGGGCAGCCGGAGGACACCTTCACCCGCCACCAGCCCGCGAGCCGCCCGACGACGCCGAGCACCGGGCTGACCGACCAGCGGCAGCAGCCCGGGACCCCGAGGTCGTCGGTGGTCAGCGCGACCCCGCGGTGCGCGTCCGGGTCGGCGTACATCTGCTCGAGCAGCGCGCGGGCACGCGCGTGGCCCTCGGCGCGGCGGGCCGCGACCTGGCGCACGTGCTCCAGCCCGGCGAGCAGACCGTCGCGGACGACCTCGAGCTCGCCGAGGTCGAGCAGCCGCGGGACGTCGCCGACCCCGGCCGGACCCGCGGCGGCCGCGAGCGTCTCGGGCGCCCACGACGCCTCGAGCGTCGCCCGCAGCTCCTCGTGCAGCGCCTCGATCTGGGCGCGCAGCCCGCGGCGCGCCGCGAGCGTCTCGGGGGCGTCGAGGTCCGGCAGCTCCGGCGGCGCCGGCAGCTCGGCCGGAGCCGGCAGCGCGTGCGCCGGCGGCGCGCCGAGCACGTCGGCGCGCTCCTCGATGGAGGTCATCGCTCCTCCCGGGGTCGGTCGGGGAACGCCGAGTGTCCCCATCCGGGCCGGGTCGCGCCACCCCGGCGGGCCCGCCCTGCTGCCCGCACGAGGGCGACGACCACCGACCGTCAGGCCCCGGAGAGGTAGTGCGCCGCCCGCCACACCGCCTCGCTGACCTCCCAGCTCGCCATCCCGGGCGCCCGCACCGCGTACAGGACGACCTCGCGGCTGCGCCGTCCCGCGGCCAGCGACGGTGGCGGGTCGCCGGCCACCGGCGCCACCGGGGCGTCGGCGTCCGCGACGACGAGCGTCCCCGGGCGCACGACGTCGCCGCGCCGTCTGTCCCGCCCCCACCGCTCCCCGGCGACGGCGGGCCGCAGGCCCCACGGGCCCCGCGTACGGCGCGCGTCGAGCACCCCGAGCGGCACCCCCACCTCGGCCAGGACCGCGAGCCGCACGTCGTGGCAGGGGTCCACGGGCATCAGCTGCCCGGTGACGACAACCTCGCGCGCGTCACGCTCCATCGCGGTGGGCGGCTCGCCGGGGTCGAGGCCGACCTGACGCTCGAACGCCAGGTAGGAGACGTCCAGCAGCCGGCCCGCGCGCTCGCGGATGCGCTCGGCCGCGCGGAAGGACCCGGAGAGCCGCCCGAGCCGCTCCCGGCCCGCCTCGGCCGCGCCGGGGCCCACGGTCGCGGTCGCCGTCCACAGCTCGACCTCGCCCAGCTCGGCGCGCAGCTCCGCGTCCACGTCGCCGGCCACGACCTCACCCGCACCCGGCACCGTGATCACACCCCCCGCGCGGCCGAGGACACTGGACCCGTGAGCGACTGGAACCAGCAGATCATCGAGGACTTCCGATCCCACGGCGGACACGTCGGCGGGCAGTTCGAGGGCGCCCCACTGCTCCTCCTGCACCACGTCGGCCGCCGCAGCGGCACCGAACGCCTCAGCCCCGTGATGTACCAGGCCGTCGACGGTGGCTGGGCGGTGTTCGCGTCCAAGGCGGGTGCC
>NZ_JBVPVA010001158.1:0-4424 GCF_055612215.1 Actinomycetospora sp.
TGACCGAGCGGCGGTCCCCGAGCAGGTCGAGCCGGCCCGCGATGCTCGGGTTCTCCCGTTCGGTGACCCGGTCGTCGAGCGGGAAGACCTGGTACTTCGCCGCCTCGATGACGAACAGCTCGCGCAGGGTGGCGAGCGTCCCCGGGTGCTCGGCGGCGAGGTCGTGGGCCTGGCTCGGGTCGGTGCGCAGGTCGTAGAGCTCCCAGACGTCGTCGCGGAACGCCGGCCGCCCCGTCGGGACCATCTCCCAGGGCACGCCGTGACGGGTCACCGCGCTCCAGCCGTCGTGGTAGATGCCGCGGTTCCCGCACATCTCGAAGTACTGGGTCCGGCGACGGTCCGGCGCGTCGGGGGCGTCGAAGGTGTAGCGCATGCTCACGCCCTCGATCGGCTGCTGGGCGGCGCCGTCGACCGACACCGGGTGGGGGAGCCCGGCGCAGTCGAGGATCGTCGGGAGCACGTCGATGACGTGGTGGAACTGGTGCCGGAGCCCGCCGCGGTCGGGGATGCCGCGCGGCCAGTGCACGACCAGCCCGTCCCGCGTCCCGCCGAGGTGGGACGCCACCTGCTTCGTCCACTGGTACGGCGTGTTCAGCGCGAGCGCCCAGCCGACCGGGGCGATGGGGTAGCTGGTGGGCCCGCCGAGCTCGTCGAGGTGCCCGATCATCTCGGCGGGGTCGTCGACGAGACCGTGCCCGAGGCGGTGCTCGACGAGGGATCCCTCGAGGCCGCCCTCGCCCGAGGCGCCGTTGTCGCCGATCAGGTAGACGAACAGCGTGTCGTCGAGCGCGCCGAGCTCCTCGAGCGCCGCGACGAACCGGCCGAGCTGGGCGTCGGCGTGCTCGGTGAACCCGGCGAAGGTCTCCATGAACCGCGCCGCGAGGGCCCGCTGGTCGTCGCCGAGCTCGTCCCAGTGCGGCACGCCCTGCGCCCACGGGGCCAGGTCGGTGTGCTCCGGGACGACGCCGAGCTCCTTCTGGCGGGCGAGCGTGAGCTCGCGCTGGCGGTCCCAGCCGTGGTCGAACTCGCCGCGGTAGCGCTCCGGCCACTCGGGGGTGACGTGCAGCGGGGCGTGCGAGGCCCCGAAGGCGAGATAGGTGAAGAACGGCCGGTCCGGGGTCATCGTGCGCTGGGTGCGCACCCAGTCGACGGCGTGGTCGACGAGGTCCTCGGAGAGGTGGTACCCGGGCCGGCGCGCGGGCTCGACCGGGGTCGTGCCCTCGTAGAGCAGCGGCGACCAGTGGTTCATCTCGGCGCCCATGAACCCGTAGAAGTGGTCGAAGCCCTCCCCGGTGGGCCAGCGCTCGAACGGCCCCACCGGGCTGATCTCCGACGGCGGGGTCTGGTGCCACTTGCCGAACGCGGCGGTCGAGTAGCCGTTGGCCTGCAGCGTCCGGGCCATCGTCGCCGCGCTGCGCGGCCGGAAGCCGGTGTAGCCGGGGGCCGACGTCGCCATCTCGGTGGTCCCGCCCATGCCGACCGAGTGGTGGTTGCGCCCGGTCATGAGCGCCTGGCGGGTGGGCGAGCAGAGGGCGGTGACGTGGAAGCGGGTGTAGCGCAGCCCGTCGGCGGCGAGCCGGTCGGCCGTCGGCATCCGGCAGGGCCCGCCGAACGCGCTCGAGCTGCCGAACCCCAGGTCGTCCAGGACGACGACGACCACGTGCGGCGCCGCGTCGGGGGCCGCCGTGGGGCGGACCGGGGCGAACGGTCCGGCCTGCTCGTCGATCCCGAGGGCGGTGACCGCCCGCGACGTCGTTCCCGGCTCCGGCAGCACATGACGACCACCGTTGAACCCGCTCATCCGACTCCTCGCTCCGCGTCGAAAAACCCGTTCTCAGCATCGTCCGCGGCCAGCGTTCAGGTCCAGCGGACGTTTGCGCACACCGGTGTTTAGATGTCCTGCATGGAGCTGTCGCTGCGGCGCCTGCGGACACTGCGGGAGGTCGCGCGCCGGGGCGGGGTCAACGCGGCCGCGGCGACCCTGCACTTCTCGCCGTCGGCGGTGTCCCAGCAGCTCGAGGCCCTCGCGGTCGAGGTCGGCGCCCCGGTCCTCGAGCGGGTCGGACGCGGCGTGCGCGTCACCGAGGTCGGCCGGGTCCTGGTCGAGCACGCCGAGGTCCTCCTGGCCGCCGAGCAGGCGGCGTGCGCGGCGGTCGAGGAGGCCCGGCAGAGCCTGTCCGCGCACCTCACGGTCGGGGTGTTCGCCGCGGCCGCCGCCGCGCTGCTCCCCGCCGTGATCGACGACCTCGCCGGGCGCCACCCCGGCGTCACCCTCGACAGCGCCGAGGCCGACGGCGAGGACGTCGTCACCGACGTGCGCCACGGCCACCTCGACCTGGCGCTGCTGCTCGACTACCCCGATGCCCCGGAACCGTGGAAGCCCGACCTCGCGGTCGTCCCGCTGGGCCGGGACCGCATCCACCTCGCCGCCCCGTCCGGCTCCCCGTACGCGCCGGGCGTCGACCTCGGGGCGCTCGCCGAGGAGAACTGGATCATCTCCGGGCCGGAGACCTACTGGGGGCGCGCGGTGCGCACGGCGTGCCGCGCCGCGGGCTTCGAGCCCCACATCCGGCACCGCGTCGACAGCTCCGCGACCGCCCTGGCCATGGTCGCGGCCGGCCTCGGCGTCACCCTCGTCAGCGACCTCGGGCGGATCTTCTCCCCGGCGCACGGCGTGGTCGTCGTCCCGCTCGCCCGTCCGCTGTCGCGCACCATCGTCGTCGCCCACCTCCCGCACACCCGCGACCGACCGACCGCCCGGGCCGTCCTCGACGCGTTCTCCCGCGCCGCGGTGTCGCAGGGACTGGCCCCGGCCGAGCGGCCCGACCCGTCGTGACCGACGACCCCGAGGAGCCCCGCATGGCGGTGACCACCGAGCAGCACGGCCGCGTGCTCGTCGTGCGCATCGAGCGGCCCGAGAAGCGCAACGCGATCGACGCCGCCACCGCGCGCGGGATCGACGAGGCCCTCAACCGCTTCCAGGACGACCCCGCGCTGTGGGTGGCCGTCCTCACCGGCACGCCGCAGGTGTTCTGCGCGGGCACCGACATCGTCGCCGGTCCGGGAGAGCCGACCGCGCGCGGCGGGCCCTACGGCGTCATCCGGCGCCGCCACACCAAGCCGGTCGTCGCGGCCGTCGAGGGTCTCGCGCTCGGCGGCGGTTTCGAGATCGCCATGGCCTGCGATCTGGTGGTGGCCTCGCGGGAGGCCGCCTTCGGCCTGCCCGAGACCCGGCGCGGGCTCGTCGCCAACTCCGGCGCGCTGCTGCGGGCGATGCGGTGCCTGCCGCTCAACGTCGCCCGCGAGCTCCTGATCACCGGCACCCGGCTCGACGCCCGGCGCGCGCACGAGATCGGCTTCGTCACCCGGCTCGCCGAGCCCGGTCGGGCCGTCGCGGCGGCCCTGGACCTGGCGGAGGAGATCTGTGCGTCCTCGCCGACGGCGGTGTCGGCCACGCTGGGGGCGCTGGAGGAGCAGTGGGACCAGGCCGAGGCGGCCGGGTGGGCGGCGACGGCCCGGGCCGAGCAGCGGATCGCGGCGGGCCCGGACAAGCAGGAGGGCCTCGACGCGTTCGCCGCGAAGCGACCGCCCCACTGGAGCGACCCGGGCACCGCCCCGACGTCGGCCCGTCCGGCCCCACGCCTCCGGGGTGCCCGGGAGCTGCTCGGGGCCGTGCTCGACGAGCACACCTACCGCTCCTGGGACGAGGAGTTCCCCGCCCCGCCCGCGGCCGCCGACGGCCCGGACTACCGGGCGGACCTGGCCGCCGCGCGGGAGCGCAGCGGGGAGGACGAGGCGGTCCTGACCGGCGAGGGCGACCTGGCCGGGCACCGGATCGCGGTGGTGGTCGGCGAGTTCCGCTTCCTCGGGGGCTCGATCGGCGTCCACACCGCCGCCCGCATCCTCGCCGCGGTGCAGCGCGCCACCGAGCGCGCGCTGCCCCTGCTCGCGGTGACCGCCTCGGGCGGCACCCGGATGCAGGAGGGCGCGCTCGCGTTCGCGCGGATGCCCGCGATCGCGGCCGCCGTGACCGCGCACAAGGCCGCCGGGCTGCTCTACGTCGTCTACCAGCGCCACCCCACCACCGGCGGGGTCCTCGCCTCCTGGGGCTCGCTCGGGCACCTCACCCTCGCCGAGCCGGGGGCGCTGATCGCCTTCCTCGGCCCGAAGGTCTACGCCGCCCTGCACGGGGAGCCGTTCCCCGCGGGGGTCCAGACCGCGGAGAACCTCCTCGCGCACGGCGTCGTCGACGCGGTGGTGGCCCCGGAGGCGCTCCGCGGACACCTGGCGACCGTCCTGGACCTGCTGGCGCGGGACGGGGCGGTCGTCGACGACCTGGGCGCGGCCGGGGGTCCGGTCGACGAGCCCGGGGCGGCGTGGGAGTCCGTCGGGCGCACCCGGCGGCGAGAGCGCCCAGGCCTGGC
>NZ_JBVPVA010001212.1:0-23337 GCF_055612215.1 Actinomycetospora sp.
AGAGCCGGTTGAGGTACAGCAGCACCTCGCGGTTGGTTCGCTCGGCGTCGGCTTCGAACAGGGTCCAGGCGCTGCGCTCGGCGCGCCGGGCGATCGTGCGGGCCTGGTGCAGCAACGCCGCACCCGGCGTGCCGCCCGGCAGGATGAAGCTGTCGAGCTTGGCCAGGTCGGCGTTGAACTCGTCGCACCACCCCTCGAGCCGCGTGACGTATTCGGCTGTGATGCGCAGCGGCGGATACTTCGGATCGGCGACGACCGGGGTGCACAGGTCGGCGCCGACGTCGAACAGGTCGTTCTGGACGCTCCGCAGCACGGTGGCCAGATCCTCGGGGAGGTCACCGATCGCGAGGGCGAGGCCGAGGACGGCGTTGGCCTCCTCGACGGTGGAGTAGGCCTCGATGCGCGGGTCGGTCTTCGGCACCCGGGACATGTCGCCCAGGGCGGTGGTGCCGTCGTCGCCGAGGCCGGTGTAGATGCGGGTGAGGTGGACGGCCATCACGGAGCTCCCGTCGGCGGATCGGTCTCGGTCGATGTGTCGGAGAGCTTCAGCGGTAGGCCGGTGACGACGCGGGCGGCGTCGTGACCGACACGTCGGGCGGCGGCGGGCTCCCCGGCCGGATCCGAGCAGACGGGGCGGTCGCGCGGCAGCTTCGCGTGGTGGACGCAGAGCCCGTCGCCGGTGACCCCGAGCCCGACGTCGAGCGGGGAGTCCCGGGCGGCCTGGTGGGCCAGCGCGACGGGGTCGGTCTGCTCGTAGGCGTGGACGTCGAACGGGACGCCCTCCTCTTCGAGCCCCGCCCGGACCTCGCGGAGGACGTCGTCGGGCGCCGACCCGGAGGTCCCGATGACGACCACGGGCCGGACCGGGCCGTCCCGGCTGCTCACGCCGCCCCCGACACCTGGTCACCACCCGCCGCGTGGGCGGCGACCAGCCCGGTGGCGACCGCGTTCCGCGGCCCCAGCGACCCGCGGACGTTGCCGGTGCCGCAGACGATGCCGAACCCGGCGACCGAGTCCGCGATCATGTCGGGGATCTCGAAGTCGAGGGCGGAGCCGCCGAGCAGGACGACGAACTCGAGCTGGCGGACCGTGCCGCCGGGCGCGATCTGCTCGAGTGCGCGCCGGGCGTTGACGACGAAGACGCGGCGCTTCGCCTCGCGGCGCGCGCTGCGGATGGTCGCGAGGTCGTGGCGCCCGGGGACGGCGAGGAACCCGTCGTCGGTGAGCACGACGACCCGGGCGAACAACTCGGGCTCCAGCGGCTCGTCGAAGAACTCGGCGGTGCCGTTCTCGTGGCGCACGTGGAAGAAGCTCTCGACCTTCGCGAGCGGGTGGCGCTTGATCTGTTCGGCCACGTCCTTGTCCCCGAGGCCCAGCTCGGCGTCGATGAGCGTGGTGACGAGGTCACCGCCGCCCGCGACGTGGACCGACTCGACCTGGTGGTCGCCGTCCGAGCGCGCGGCGTCGGTGGATCCGCCGCCGAGGTCGAGGACGACGATCTCGCTCCCGGTGCCCGGCGTGGTCCGGGCGCCGCGGACCGCCATGTCCGCCTCGACGCCCCCGATCTCCACCTCGACGGCGCGGTCCGCCGCGGAGCCCAGCACCCGGCGCACCTCGGCGGCCACCTGCTCCATCGGTCCGCGACTGGTGCGCACCATGGCGGCGAGCAGCACGGCGTCCTCGCGGGCGACCTCCTTCGCCAGTCCCCCGCGGACCTCCTGCGGCACGAGCGTGTCGATGGCCAGGAGGTCGCGGATGGCGACCTCCCCGGGGTCCTGTCCCGTCATCTCGGCCATCGAGTCACGGACGCCGGCGATCATCCCGCCGACGTTCGTGCCGCTCTCGCCGCTGGCGTCGACCAGCGGGCGCACCCGCGCCAACGAGGCCATCACCTCGTCGGCGCCCTCGTCGACCTCCACGGTGACGGTCCGCGACTCGCCCTCGAGCGACAGCGTGCCCGCCGGCACGCGCCGGTCGGTGACGTCCCCGCCGGGCGTGCGCACGACGACGGCCGAGCGGTTCCCGGTCAGCGACCGGGCGACCGGGGCGATCATCTTGGTCTGCTCGGCGTCGAGCTCGAAGAGCGTGGCGATCCCGTAGGAGTTCGAGAGCGTGGAGATCGTCCGTCCCTGACGGGCGACCTCGACGGCGGCGAGCATCCCCAGGGGCACCTCGTCGATCAGCGACACCTCGTCGACGATGGGGAGGGTCTCGTCGAGACGGTTCGCGACGAGCACCGCGTCGTCGCCGCCGAGGATCGCGCCCCGCACCCCGACCCCGCGCCGGGAGGCCTCGACCAGGGCGTCGGCGACGTCCTCGAAGTCCTCGCCCGCGCCGACGACGACGATGACGTCCTGACCCTCGCCGCAGTTCGGGAGCTCGCCCAGGGCCACGGTGGTGCCGACGCCGATCCCCTCCCCGCCGGGGGTGCGGGGGTCGTGCCCGATCATGGTCGACTCGGTCACGATGGTCTCGGTGATCGTCTCCATGGCCAGCCCGCTGATCACCGGGGTCGCCTCGTTGGTCAGCACCAGCTCGACGTCCGCGAGGCGGCAGCCCCCGTCGGCGACGGCGCGGGCGGCAGCCTCGTGGACCCCCTCGGCGTTGCCCGGGGTGCCCTTGATCCCCGTCGTGGCCGCCAGCCCGGTCCCGAGCCACTCCACCGAGCCGTCCGCGCCGATCCGGGCCAGGCACGCCTCGGTCGTGGAGTTGCCGATGTCCACGCCGATGACGAGGCGGCCGTCGCCGTCCGCCATCTGGTCAGCTCGCTCTCGCCCTGGAGATGGACACCTCGAGGTCCACGATCCCGCCGGAGGGCTCGACGAACTCGGTCTCCTTGAGGTGCAGCAGCGCGGCCTTCGCCTGGTAGCGGGGTCGGGACAGGTAGTCGTTGCGGACCGGGACCGGCTCGGGTGACTCGCCCCGGGCGTACTGGGCGGCGTTGCTCCCGATCGCGCGGAAGGTCTCGAGGTCCAGCAGCGGCGCCTGCGGGAACAGCTCCAGGCTGGAGAGCTTGGCCAGGTCCTTCTGGTGGATCATCGAGGTGCCGCGGGAGAGGATCCCGATCCCGATGCCCGAGCCGGCCAGTCGCGCCGCTCCGTGGGCGATCTTCGCGAGGTCCGCGGTGTTCTTGACCCGCACGACCCGCAGCTCCACGCCCTGCTCCTCGGCGCCGGCCATCACCTCGCGCAGGACCTCGACGAGCGGGACGTGGCTGATCGTCTGGGTGAAGAACGCCCCGAACGCCGGGGAGAGCCCGAGGACGACCTCGTCCTCCCGGTCGCCCCGGGCGGCCTCGCCCGCCTCCTGGAGATCGAGGGTGCGGTCGGTGCTCTGGTCCTCGGTCGTCCGGCTGGAGCTCCGCTCCGCTGCGTCTCCCGTCATCACTCGACCTCCTTCTCGGGGTTCTCGGCACTGATCACGTGGCGCAGCTTCTTCATCTCCTCCCACCGCTCCCCCGACGGGCGGTAGCCCGTGCCGGGGCCGGCGTAGTCGTTGGCGTCGTTGACCGCCGAGAGCACCTGCAGCTGGTGGTCGAGGATCGCCGAGGTCTGCAGCAGGTCGCCGGACACGCGCTGGCGCAGGACCGAGAGGAGGTTCTCGGCGATGTCGCGGAACCCACCCTTCTCCAGGGCGGCCACCAGGTCGAGCCCGGTGATGCCCCGGTCCATCACCGCCTGGGCGGCCTTGAGGTCCTCGCGCACGTCGCGTCGCGGGAGCTCCTCGCTGCCGTGGGCGTAGGTGCCGGCCTCGACCTCCTCGTCGGTGATCTCGGGGAGGTCGAGGTGGGCGAACACGGCCTGCAGGGCGCGGATCGCGCGTTCCCGTGTCGCGAGGATGTCCTTCTCGGCGACGTGGCGGAGCCCGCCGTCGACCTTGAGGTCGCGCTGGATGGTGTTCCAGTCGTCGTAGTCCTCGGGATCCCAGTTGGACCCGGCGAACATGTTGTCGTAGTTCGGCACCCCGGAGTAGCCGGAGACGACGAAGTCCGTCCCGGGCAGGAGCTGGGGCATCGTGCGCGCGGTGCGGCGCATCGGCGAGTGCGAGAACGACTGGTCGTTGCCCGACGCGCACTCCAGGTCGAGCATGCTCGCCACGAGGTTCTCGGCGGCGACGGCCCGGATCCCCGACGGGACCGCGCCCGGCACCGCGATGCAGCTGATCGAACCGTTCTGCAGCCCCTGGACGCCGGCGCCCTTGGCGACCTGGACGCAACGGATCTCCAGGTAGAGCATCGACTTGCCGTCGGCGTCGCCCATCTGCACCTCGGCGCCGGTGCCCGAGGTGAACCGCATCTTGATCCCGCGCGAGGCGTACGCGGAGGCGAGGAAGGACTTGGACCACGGCGTGTCGTCGCCGTCGGTGAAGACCGCCTCGGTCCCGTAGACCGAGATCGTCTCGGCGTACGCGGTGATGCCGCGCATCCCCAGCGCGAGCTCGGTGGCCTCCTCGAGCGCGCACTGGGTGATGACGCCACCGCGCCCGGTCTGGGCACCGATCTGCAGGGCGATCGCGACGAGCGGCGCGTAGCGCACCACCCCGAGCGTGGTCTCCAGCTCGGCGAAGCCGCGCAGCGCCGCCTCGGCGGCGTCGGCGACCACCTGCACCGGGTTGTCCCGCGCGCTGGTCGAGTGCGCCTGGTTGGCGGGCGTCCGGCGGGCCCGCATCTTCTGCATCGCCATCATGATCTCGACGACGTTCATCGACTCGACGACCCGCAGCAGCTTCGCGGGCGTGAGGCCGCGGGTGAGGGCCAGGACGTCGGCGCGGGCCACGCCCGGGTCGACGATGCGGTGTGCGATCTCCGCGGCGTCGAGGGCCATCGCCTCCTCCGCCGATCCGACGTCGATGGCGTAGTCGGCGATGAACTGGTCGATGAAGTCGAAGTCGGCGCGCTCCCGGCCGTCCATCTCCACGATGCGGCCGTCCTCGACCCGGATGCTCGGCTCCGGGTCGTAGGGGCTCTCCATCGCGATCATGCCGACCTCGGGCCACTCCTCGACGAAGCCGTCGAGCTGGACGGGGCGGTTCTCGAGGATCTCGGTGCGGGCGGAACGCCTGGTCCCGGGCTGGGGGTCTGCTGCGGTCATGGTGGCCTCCGGCGGCACGGCGGACGGGCGGGACGGTCGTGAGCGGCTCAGTTCTCGGCCAGGAGGAGGTCACGTCGCTCGTAGACCTCCGCCGCCTCGCGGATCAGGGCGGCGTTGCGCTCGGCGGCGAACTCGCTCTCCAGCTCGTCCGCCAGGTCGAGCAGTTGTTGTTTGGTCGAGGCGTTGGGCCGCAGCGCGTTGTAGACCTCGAGCACCCGCTCGTCGGGCATCGGGGCCATCTCGGCCGCCCGCCGGAAGTTCTCGGCGAGCTGCCGGCGTCCGACCCCCTCGGCGATCTGGGCCTGCATCAGCAGCGTGTCGGGGGCGATCCGCAGGTCCTCTGGGGCGAGCTCCCCGGACACGACGGCCTCGATGGTGAGGTCCTCGAGGCGTTTCCCGGTCGGCGTGCGCACCAGATCGGGGCGCTGGGTGCCCAGGGGGTAGTCGGTGCGGGGATCGAGCTCCTGCTCGTCGGTCTCGGCCATGGGCGTCGATCACCTCGTTCGGTCGGGGGTTCGCGAGGCCGGTTCGAAGCCCACGCATTCCTGCACCGGCAGTTCGGGATGACGGGGCAGGCGGTCGTCCCAGTTGTGGCGTGTGCAGCGCACGAACGCACTCCCCCGCCGCGTCACGGTCAGCTTCGGATGGCGACAGCCGCGGCAGAGCCCGGCCTCGGCCCCGAGCCGGTCCCACCCGTCGTCCGACGACACGGGACCACCTCCTCGTGACCGTCCCCACACGCTAAGCAGACGACACGGGGGCCGGGCCCGTCCGAGCGATCAGGGAGCGACTCCCTGGTCGACCAGGTATCCCTCGCCCGCGGGCGAGGGTTAGCGTCCGAGCCGACCAGCACGGGGAGGAGCGCACATGCGCGGGTTGTCCCTATCCGAGGCCCAGCGCCTGCTCGAGGCCGGCGCGGCCCGCGCGACCGAGATCGGCCAACCGATGAACATCGCGGTGGTCGACGCCGGGGCGCACCTCCTGGCCTTCGTCCGCATGGACGGCGCGATCCTCGCCAGCATCGACATCTCCGTCGGCAAGGCGGTGACGGCCGTGCTGATGAACATGCCGACCGACGAGCTCTACGACCTGGCCCAGCCCGGGGCGCCGCTCTACGGCATCGAGACCACCAACGGGAACCTGGTCGTCTTCGGCGGCGGCATCCCGCTCGTGGTCGACGACGAGGTCGTCGGCGCGGTCGGGGTCAGCGGCGGCTCCGTCGAGCAGGACGTCGACGTGGCGAGTGCGGCGCGGGACGCCCTGGCCGGGACCGCACGGCCGTAGCTCGTCCCCCTGGGCCGGACGGTGCCCGTCAGTACTCGCCCTTCACGACGAAGAAGCTGCCGCGGATGGTGCCGGCGAGCTTGGAGCGCTGCTTCGCGAACTTGAACCGCGTCGCCAGCTCCTCGGGGACCTCCATGCCCTCGGAGAGCTTGAACCCCACTGCGCGCTTCGACCCCGGCTCGAGGCCGTACATGACGTTGATCGAGAGCCCCGACTCGTAGAACACGTAGGCGAACCGGGTCCCGCCCGCGGTGAATCCCGTCGCCTCCAGCGGGCGCGACGCGATCACGATGTCCCGTTCCTCGGCGAGGATCCGGTGTACCCAGTCGACCACCTCGGCGGCCTCGGCGGCGGGCGCGACGACGAACTCGTGGTCGTACTTGTTCTTGAAGTACCGGGCCTCGTTCGCACGGAGTCCGGCGAGGGCCGCCGCGACCGGCGAGGACTCGAGGCCCTCGGTCGAGACGTTCGAGAAGTCGACGGTCTGCCCCACCACGCACCTCCAGGACCCGGGCCGTCAGGATATCGGCGCGGCTCGACGACGGCGTGCTCGGTCGCCGTGAGGCCGGAGCGGACCGGTCCACGACGCGCACTGCGTCCCGGCGTCGTTCACGTGCCCGGCCGCTCGTCGTCCTCGAGCAGCAGCGGCAGCGCGGCGGCGATCATGACCAGGGCGGTCGCGCCGTGGACGCCCAGGGCGATACCCGTGGGCCCTCCCCGGCGCAGGACCAGGAGCATGTCGCCGACGGGGGTCGAGGCGGCTGCGAGGCCCGCGCGGCCGGCGAGGCGTCGATCGCCGCGGGCGAGGACGGTCAGCAGGACGAGCCCGCTGGCGATGTCCCGGATGCCCTTGGTCGCCGTGTAGGGGTCCTGCGGCGAGGCGGTGAGTCCGAAGCCGGCCCGGGCGGCCTCGGGACGGATGAGGAACCGCAGCCCGATCGGGATGATCGCCACGGCGGCAGCCCCCAGGGTCGCCACCGGCAGTCGCCGGCTCCACCGGGTCCGGGTCGCTCGCGAGACCGGGCTCGAGTCGGGCACGCCATCCTCCTGTCGTTGACAGCAATCGTGGCCGACGCTATCACCGATAGCGGTCTTATCCGCCCTGTTAGGTTCGCGAGGTGGGGACCAGGGAGCGCCGCGAGCGGGAGCTCGCGACGAGGCGGGCGGCGATCGTGAGGGTCGCGCGCGAGCTCGCCGAGCAGGAGGGGTGGGACGCGGTCACCACCCGTCGCCTCGCCGAGCGCGTCGAGTACAGCCAGCCGGTGCTCTATCGCCACTTCGCCGGCCGGGACGAGATCGTCGCCGCCGTCGCCCTCCAGGGCTTCGCGGAGCTCGCCGAGGACCTCCGCGCCCGCCCGGACGGCTCGACGGGGCCTCGGGGCGTCCTCGAGGCGGTCGTCTCCCGCTACCTCGCGTTCGCGCAAGAGCACCCGGCCACCTACCACGCGATGTTCGTCGCGACGCTCGACCTGCCCTTCGCCTCCCCGGACACCCCCACCGAGCTCCATGAGGCGTTCGCCGCCCTCCGGGCTCCCGTCTGCGCGGTGACCGGTCTCGACGGGGCCGACGGTGATCTCCAGACCGAGCTCGTCTGGAGCACTCTGCACGGGCTGGCGACGCTCCAGGCCGGCGCCCGGATCCCGTTCCGCCACCAGTCCCGGCGCATCGCGCATCTCCTCCGTTTCCTGGGCGCCGAGGACGTCACGCTCACCCCGGGGACCTGACGCCCGGTGAGGCTCCTGCACGACCTGGCCGACAGCGACATCACCGACGCCGAGCCGCATGGGGCTCTCGGCATCCGCCGCCGACCGGCGCCCGGGACGCACGAGGGACCTAGTGTGTCCGTACCCGAGTCGCCGAGGGACCGAGAATGCGAAGACAGTCGTGGCGGGTGCTCCTGGCTGCCTTCGGGGCTGCTGCGGTGCTCTTCTCGGCCTGTGGCACCGGATCGGGCCCTCCGCGGGGCGAGGTCGGCGCCCTCGGCGAGGTAATCGCGCAGTCACCCCTCGAGGACGGGCCGGCCCGAGTGACGCTGCCCCCGAGCATGAACGGGGCGAACCTGCTGGTCGCCGTCGCGATGGGTGACGGACCCGGCCCAGGCGAGCCCGGCGCCGAGGCGCAGCACACGCGCCTGGACGACACCGCAGCTCACGCCTGGACCCAGCGCGAGCACCACATCGTGTACGGCTCGATCATCGACGTGTACACCGCCCCGGCCTCCGGCCGCGACGACGGCGCCACGATCACCAGTGAGCTGACCATCAAGCACGGCGACGAGGGACACTCGCTGACCGTGCTCGCCTACCGCAACGGCCGACTGGACTCCACCACGGAGCGCAACGGCAACTTCGGGGTTCCTCAGCTCTCCCAGGACGTGCCGGCGGGCACCGATGTGCTGACGGCGTTCGGGGACGGCCGCGAGAACACCCCCGCCACCCCCGTGACCGGGTTCCGCCCGGTGAACGTGCTGCCCGTCGACGGCGGGCCCCGCGGCGACCGGGACCTCTACCAGCTCGATCGACTCGACCCGGCCGGCTCCTGGCCCGGTGGAACGATGCTCACCGGCAACCTCGCCCCACCCGCGTCGGGGTACTGGGGCCTCGTCAACATCAACATCGTGCCCGCCGACCGGCCCTGACCCGGCGCCGCCTCGAAGGCCCTGCACCCGCGCCGAACTGACGACCGACCCGTAGAACGCTCTGACCGGCGCGGTCCGCTCCAGGGCCGTCTCCCTGCGGCCGTCCGCGGCTCCGGTTGCGCGTGTGCTGCGTCCGGGCCGCGGCCACGCAGGACGCCAGAACCTGCAACCCCGCGGTCCCCAGCACGGGCACGATTTTTCTCCCGACGTGCGGGCGGGGCAATCAGTGCGCGCCGAAATGCGCCCCTCCCGCACCCAGGTCGACCTCAGGGCTGAGGTGGCCGACCCCGTCGCGACGGGCGTGCTGTTCGCGATGTTCGAGCTGATCGGGGCCTGCGACCTCGGACCGGCCCGCACGATGAGCAGGACCGGGGTCCGGGCGAGGTGACCGCCGCTGCGGGCGCCTCGGGCGGGCCCACTGCCGTGCTCGCGGGGCTCGTGGGCCGGTCAGTGGTCGTGCGCCATCCATGCGCGTCGGCGGTCCTCGTGGGTCCGCAGAGCCGAGATGGCGACGACCCGACGGGCTTGGTCAGGGCTTGCTCCGCCCTGGACGACCGCGACCTCGGCGGCGGCCATGGCCCGGTCGACGGCGTGCTCGGCCGCCGTGGTCGGGATCGGCTGGTGGGGCAGCGCCACGGCTTCGGTGGCGGTCTGCGACCGGTAGGGGTTGTCGTCGGGCAGTCCGCCGCTGAGGCGTCCGTAGGCGCCCAGCAGCAACAACACCAGGCCGGCCCCGATGCTGAAGAAGACGTTGGGCAGCCGGAACGCGAGGACGTTGAGGGTGGTGCCGAGTACGGCGAGGTTGACGAACGCCGAACCCAGGAACAGCGCACCGATCACCATCAGCACCGTCGACGCGGTCCGGCCCCCGCGGACCGCCGCCGCGATCAGGACCGCGGCGGTGGCCAGCGAGACCGCCGAGAGCAACCCGTTGGAGGACAGCCCCAGTACCGGGCGGCCATGGGTGGAGAAGAACGCCAGCCCGCCCGTCAGGCCCGCCCCGCCGAAGGTCGCCAGGACCGCGGCGGTGACCACCGCGCCGATGCGGTGCACCAGGATCACGCGGTCCCCGGGCCGGGCCGGCGCGGTCGTCGCCGATCGTGGCGGTTGCTGGGCCGAGAAGGACGCTGCGTGCCGTAGGCCGAGGGTCAGCCGCGCGGACATGGTCATGGAATGTCTCCTCGGAATGACGCGCGGGCGCGCGATCGGGCGCCGGCGCCGCTGCCACGGGCCGGCAGAGGTGCGGTTCAAGATGCGGGGTGCTGCGAGGGCAACGGGTCGTGGCCGGGCCCGTCGGACGCGGTGACCGGTCGAGCGCCGTAATGCCCCGGGGCGAGGGCTTGCCGCAGCCGAGGGCGTTCGGTCTCGCTCAGCCCGCCCCAGATCCCGTAGGGCTCCTGGACGCGCAGCGAGTGCTCCAGACACTCGGACCGGACCGGACAGGCGGCGCAGACCGCCTTGGCCCGGTCCTCCCGCTGCTGACGGCGGCGACCACGTTCCCCATCGGGGTGGAAGAACATCGAGGAGTCGAGGTTGCGGCAGGCCGCTCGACGCTGCCAGTCCCACATCTCCACCAGAGGGAGGGGTAGCCGCAGGATGCTCGCCACCGCAATCACGCTCCGTCCGCTGCCGTCACCGATCACTCCCGTGCCGGGAACGACCCGCTGATCCGACGCCCGACCCGGGCCCTGCGTCCCGGATGCCCAGGGGCGACGATACGAAACGACGCAGAAGCGTTGCAACTCAGGACACGACGACCCCGGGGTCGCACCGCCGGGCGATGTGGTGCAGCGCGGCGGGGAGGTCGTCGGTGGTGTCGACGGACTCCGGAAGCTCCGCGAGGTCCAGCCCGGACCAGCCCGGGCCGAGCGCCAGCACCGAGCCGGCCGCCGCGGCGACCGCTCGCAGCACCTGGGGTCGAGCGGTCGTCAGGGTCTGCGACCACAGCACCGCGACCTCGGGACGGGTCCGACGGCATGCCTCCACGAGCGCGCTCTCGGGCACCGACGGACCGAGCGTCCGCGCCGGGATCCCCGCCTCGGTCAGCGCAGCGCGCAGCGCCTCGCTCGCGAGGGTGTGCTGTTCCCCCTCGACGCACGCCAGCAGGACCTGCCCCCCGACCGCCGGACCCGACCCCGCCCCCTGGGGCGGGCCGACCGAACGCAACGCGGTACTGATGGCCCAGTTGGCCACCAGCTGGGCGTCGATGCTCCCGCCGGTCTCGGCGACCCGACGGTCGAGCGCGGTCAACGCGGGCCGGCACAGCTGCTGCCACGTCGCGACCACGCCGTGCTCGGACAGGTGCTGCCCCACCGCGTCGGTCACCGCGTCGCCGTCCAACCGCTGCGCCGCGTCGACGACACCGCGGACCAGCCGGGCACGCGACCTGCGCTCACCGACGGGTCCGTGGGCGTGGTCCGCGACCGGCGCCATCACGGCGTCGCGGCCGCCCTCCGCCCGCGCCGCAGCAGCCGCCGCCGCGGGAGCGACTCCCTGACCGACGAGCCGGCACATCAGCTGCAGGACGCCGAGGTCGCGCTCGGAGTAGCGCCGGTAGCGGCCGGGCTCGTGGTCGGCCGGGCCGAGCCCGTAGCGCCGGTCCCAACTGCGCAACGTCGACGGGGCGACCCCCAACCGACGGGCCACCGCACCCGCCGTCAGCTCCAGACCGACCCCGTCCTCCGCCGCCGTACCCCCAGCGTCGATGCCGGCACCAACCTCTCCGCGACCCGACGCACCCTCGCTGCCCACCGGATGGTGGACCCGGAGGACCTCGCCGATCGACTCAGTATGTCATCTGCGAGCGATGCGGAAACGGTGCGGCGCGCACCGTGCTCCGCAGGGCGCTCGCCGCCGAGCCCGGATGGAGGGGTGACTGCGGAACCCGACGGAGGGTCACGTGACGGTCGGGCGCTGTGCACCAGTGGTCGTCTCGGCGCTCGGCGCGGCGAGGGGCTGGGCCGGGATCGGTTTGTGCTCCCCGCGCAGCACCCGGCGCCGCCCGGTGAGGTCGTCGAACTCCATGTAGACGTTCTGCAGGTGGCGGGCGCCGCTGTCGGGGTCGTACGCCAGCCGGCCGTGCAGCACCCGGTGGGCGTGCACGGTGAGCAGGTCACCCTCGGCCGCGGCGAAGGTGGCTCGGTAGCGCCCGGAGTCGATGATGCGCCCCAGCGTCCGGTAGGCCGCGTAGAACGCCTCGACCTGCTCGAACGGAGCGTCGAGCGGCTGGGCGAGCTGGTTGGAGAAGCGGAACAGTCGCACCTCACCGGACGGGTCGAGCTCGATCATCGGTGCCTCGGCGGCGGTGTCCTCGTGCTCGCTGAACAGTTGGTACTGCACAGGGACGCTGGCCAGGACGGCGAAGTCCCCGGGCCGGGTGCGGCGCAGCTCCGCGAGCGCGGCCCATCCGTCGACGAGTGTCGATGCGCCTCCGGTGCTCCGATTCTTCTGGAAGTGCAGCAACTGGATCGAGGGTGGCCACGCATAGCTGGGAAAGTCGGTGTGGGGCTTCAGCTCGCCCGAGGTGTGCGCGACGTTGTAGCCGCTCGGATCGAGTCGCACGTTGTGCACGCGCTCGAACGCGAGCTCACGGACGGGTCCGAAGCGTTCGGCGAAGCGCTCGACCTCGCCGTCGCGGCAGGGCACGGCGGTCACGATCACCGCGCCCCACTCGCGGACCGCATCGAGGTAGGCCAGCTGCCCCTCCGTGGTGCCGACCACCTCGGCGTACCCGAGGCGCGGTGGTCCCGGGGCCGACGCGTGCCACAGCGTCGGGGTGAACCGACGCGCCCGACGCCTGGGCTCGTCGGAGTAGTCGTGACGCCGCAGCCAGGCCGGTGCGTAGGTGCAGGCGCATCCGTCGTTCCACAGGACGTCCAGACCCACGATCGGGTCGAAGCCGGCCGACACCGGTCTGACGGCCTCGTCGATGTCGGCCGTGAACAGCTTGCGCTCGCTGCTCTGGGCCACCCTGTCCTCGGGAGCCCAGCTGTTGTCGCGCAGCCACACGTGGTGGAAGCGACGCACCACGCCGTCCAACACGACGGTCAGGTAGGACGGGAAGAGCGCGACGTCGCCCTCGGTGAGCGACGGGTCTGCGCAGTGGTTCCGGGCCTGGCCCACGACGGGTCCTCTCGGGGGATCGAGGTCGTAACCACGTCGGTGACACCGAAGCGCAAGTAAGTATTGCATTTATGCGCTTCCGGGTCGCCCGCAGTCGCTCCGGGCGGGCGGTTCGGAGGGGCCCCCGTCGGCCGAGCACCACGACCGAGGAGGAGATGCGAGGATCGTCCGGTGGCGCACGGGAACGAGTACTACTTCTGCCTCAACCACCACCGCGTCGAGGGCGTGGACGGCTGCAGTGCCCCGGAGCGCCTCGGCCCCTACCCGGACGAGGCCACCGCCGCGCGCGCCCTGGAGATCGTCCAGGAGCGCAACGAGGCGGCGGACGAGTACGACGAGAGCTAGGACTGCCTTCGCCTGGATCTCAACCCGCGCCGGCTGTCACCGCGCCGAGCAGGACGTCGAGACCCTTCATGTCCAGGTACTCCTCGATGCGACAGATGCGGCCGGCGCGAAACATGATGATCATCGCGGCGTCGAGGTCCAGAATGGCGCCATCGGGCAGGACGATGTGGAGGACATGGGTCTGGAAGACGCTGTCCTCGCTCACGTGGCGACGTACGACCTCGTACCGCAGTTCCTGGAGGCCCCCGAAGAGCATGTCGAGGAATGCCAGGTTCTCTTCCACGGTCTGACCGGAGGTTCCGTCGTTGTGCCAGATGACGGCGTCAGGGGTGTAGATCGATCGCATCGTGGCGGTGTCCGCCCGCTCGGCCGCCGCGAAGAACTGGTCGGCGATGCTCGTGAGGTGCTGTCCGGGTCGCCGTGGAGCGCGGACCCGCTGGATGTAGGGCTGGTACGTCGCGGCACCGTGGGCCTGGTAGGCCTCAGCGACCGGAGGCGGGAGCAGAACGACGAAGTCCTGCCACTCCTCCTCGGCGCTCGCCTCGTGCATCGCGCCGAGGACGAGCAGCGCATTTTCCGGTCCCAGTGCACCGATGGCGCGCTCGCCGAGGCGGTTCCACTCCTCCTGGCTCAGCAGATCGGCGCACAGAGGGAGCGCGTCCTGCTCCTCGTGGTCGAGGTGCGCGAGCATGGGGACCACCATCGCCTCGAGGTCGGACGCCAGCCGCGCCGTGGCGGCCGCGCCTGCACCCTCGCGCCAGGCCCGGAGGGTTTCCCGTACCTGCGTGATGCGTGTGGACAGGTGGTCGTGCTCGGCGTCCATGGCCAGGAGCAGGGTCCGGTGTTGCGGGGCGCGGTCGAGGAGTAAGGGCCAGAGAAGGGCGTCCTCGGTCTCGTGATGGTGGTGCAGCAGATCGAGCAGGAGGTCGATGTGCCCGGCGAGGTCGGTCACGCGATCACCGTCTTCATCGGAGACCGAGCGGACCAGATCGGGCAGAGCACCGAGTTCGCGACGGAAGACCCGGTGGACGAGAACCATGTCGTGCGGATGGCAGGACACCTCTCAACACCCCCGCCGAGGAAGAGTGTCGCTGTGTTTCACCCACCGGGAGAAGGGCTCTGCTGATGCACTCATCGCGATGCTCCGCCATTCGGCTCGTCGGTGTCGTGCGGCGCTCGAACTGCTCATCCGGCCGTTCCCGTCCGAGCTCGTCACTCCGGGCCTCCTGTTCGAAGAGCGGCTGCCGTGAGCTCGTCTCGCCCTATCGACGATAGCAATTATCGAGCAACATCACAATACTCGAATCTTTCCCTCTTCGATGACTCCACCGTCCGGGAATTCACCGCTGTGCGTCCGGGACGATGGGGGCATCAGGCGCGGAGGAACGGCTCAGTGGCCGCGATCACTGGTGCGCGCCGCAGAGGAGCGACCGCAGAAAGGTGTCGGTCCCGCCCGTGGTGAGCCGGCGCCCGAGCTCCACCCGGGTCTGCGCCTCGGCGGCTCCGCTGTCCCGCAGCGACCACAGCAGTCCGGTGAGGACGTGCAGCGGGTACTCGTGGGTGACGCCCATCGCGCCGTGGAGCTGGTGTGCCAGTCGGGTCGCCGTGGTGGCCGCCTGGGCTGCCCGCAGCCTCGCGCCGAGGATGGCGGCGCGGGCGGTGTCCGACGGGGGGCCGCCGGCGAGCAGTGCCGCCGCGGACCGGGCCGCTGCGGTCGTGACACCGACCTCGGCGGTGAGTTCCGCGAGGTGTGACTTCACCATCTGGAACTGGTCGATGCTCTTGCCGAACTGGACCCGCAGCCGCGCGAACTCGACCGTCAGGGCCAGGACCCGGTCGAGCGCGCCGGCGATCTGGCAGGTCACCGAGACGGCGATCCGGGCCCGGAGATGGTCGAGCTCTTCCGGCGTGATCGGTCGGACCCGGCCGGTCGGCACCACCATGTCCGCGCACGTCAGGGTGGCGCGATCGATGCCTCCCCGGGTGGTGGCCGCCGCCGCCGTCAGGCCGTCGGGCCACGGCGTCGGCACCTCGATCACCACGGGACCGCGGTCCGGGGTGTGCGCGCAGAGCAGCAGCGTGGCGTCCGCGGAGGTCCAGCTCACCGCCGTGGCGACGCCGTCGACGATCGTCCCCGACGACGAGGGCCTCGCCGTCAGGTCGGTGTCGGCGGCGATCGCCGTGGGGGCGTCGTCGGGCGGGAGGCCGACCGTGCGGCGCAGCCAGGGCGCGACGAGCAGGGCGTTGCCGACCGGCAGGCCCGCCGTCGCCGTGGACGCCGCACTGGCCTGCAGCACGCGGCACGCGGTGAGGAAGTCGCCATCGGTGTCCTCGTCGGCGACGTCGATCTCGAGGTAGCCGGAGGCGTGCAGCGCCCGCCACGTGGGGTCCTCGGTCGTCCGGCCCGGCGAGGGCTTGGTCCTCTTCTCCTGGTCGTCGAGCAGGGACACGAGGTTGTCGATGACCGGGTCGGGGTCGCGACGGTTGAGGTGGTGCGCCCCGCGGCTGACGAGCACGCGCAGCACCTCGTTGGTCCCGCCGCGCAGGGTGAAGGTCGGTGCGCTGCACGTCGCGTCCCAGAGCAGCTCGTCGAGACGCGACCCGGGCTCGACGGGACCGGCGGCGGTCCGCACGGTCTCGATCGACTGCTGCTCCAGCCTCGTCCCGAGTTCCTTGACCAGTGCTGCTTCGGTGTCCGGCGGTCGGTCGCCGTCGAGGGCGAGCGTCACCTGCATCGAGAGGTCCCGGACGCCGCGGAGCTGGGCGAACAGATCCCCGAGTGCGGCGAGACCGCGGGTGTCGGGTGCACGCTCCACGTGCCGGGCGAACTCCAGTATCAGCTGGAACGTGCTCAGGTACCGCTCCGGGCCGCTGCGTTCGTAGGCCAGCTCGCTGGTGACCTGGTGCCAGCCCTGCCCGATCTCCCCCAGGACCATCTCGTCGGGCACGAACACGTCGTCGAGCTGGACCTCGTTGAAGTGGCTCTCGCCGGTCAGCGTGACGATCGGCCGGACCGTCGCCCCCGGCGCGGACAGGTCCACGATCATCTGGCTGAGTCCCCCGTGCCGGTCCGGCCCGGTGCGGACCAGGGTCACCATGTAGTGCGCCAGGTGGGCCACGCTGGTCCACACCTTGGTGCCGGAGAGGACCCATCCGCCGTCGGCCCGACCGGCCCGGGTCCGCACAGAGGCCAGGTCCGAGCCGCTGTCCGGCTCGGACAGCCCGATCGCGAAGAAGCACCGTCCGGTGGCGATGCGGGGCAGGAAATCCCGGCGCTGGCGCTCGGTGCCGAACCGCAGCAGGCCCGGCCCGACCTGGCGGTCGGCGAACCAGTGGGCCGCGACCGGCGCGCCGGCCATCAACAGCTCCTCGAGCACCACGAAGCGCTCGAGGGAGGACCGTCCCTGGCCCCCGTACTCGACCGGCCAGGTCAACCCGATCCATCCGTGGTCGCCGAGGAGCGCACTGAACCCGGGATCGACGCCGCGGACCCACGTATCGGTGCCCGGGGTGAACACACCTCGTGCCCGCAGGTCGGTGAGCACCGCCCGGACGTGCTCGCGGATGTCCGTCGCGGAGTCGGGCAGGCCGCGGGACGGGGCGATCCGGGACCCGGGGCGGCTCACAGTCGCTCGATGATCGTGCCGGTGCCGAGGCCGCCGCCGCAGCACATCGTGATCAGCCCGAACCGGCCGCCCGTGCGTTCCAGCTCGTGGAGGGCCTTGGTGATCAGGAGCGTTCCCGTGGCGCCCAGGGGGTGTCCGAGCGCGATGGCGCCGCCGTTGACGTTGACCTTGTCCATGTCGGCCCCGAGCTCGTCGGCCCAGGCCCCCACCACCGCGGCGAACGCCTCGTTGATCTCGACGACGTCGATCTCGGCGAGGGACAGGCCAGTACGCGCGAGGAGCGCGGCGGTGGCGGGGATCGGGCCGGTGAGCATGAGCACCGGGTCCGACCCGACCAGCACGGAGTCGACGATGCGGGCGCGCGGGCGCAGACCCAACTCGTCCGCCCTGTCCCGGCTCGCCAGCAGCACGGCGCTCGCACCGTCGGAGATCTGGGACGAGTTCCCGGCCGTGTGGTAGCTCGCCGGGAGGCGGTCGGGCTGGTTGGGGCGCAGCGCCGCGAGACCCTCGAGGGTCGTCGGCCGCGGACCCTCGTCGCGCGAGATCGTCGTCGTCCCGACGGTCTCGCCGGCGTCGTCGGTGACCGGAGCCGGGATCGGCACGATCTGCCCGGCGAAGCGGTCCTCCTCCCAGGCACGTGCGGCGCGGTCCTGGGAGAGCTTCGCGAGCGCGTCGAGGGCGGGGCGTCCCAGGCCCCATTTCTCGGCGATGCGGTCGGCGCCCTCGAGCTGGGTCGTGGGCTCGTAGACGTCGGCGTACTCGTGGCCGCGTGGGTCGCCGTGGGGTCCTCCGGGCGGCATGTTGCTGCCCATCGGGACCCGGCTCATCACCTCGACCCCGCAGGCGACCGCGACCTCGGCGAGGCCGCTCGCGATCTGGGCGTGGGCGAGTCGGTGGGCCTCCTGCGACGAGCCGCACTGGGCGTTGACGGTCGCCGCGGCCACCTCCAGCGGCAGCCCGGCGGCCAGCCACGCGTTGCGCGTGACGTTCGCGGCCTGCATGCCGAGCTGGACCACGCAGCCCCCCAGGACGTGGTCGACCTCGGGGCCGGCGAGGTCGTTGCGCTCGAGGAGTCCGGACAGGACTCCGCCGAGCAGACCGTTGGCGTGCGCGTGGGACAGCCCGCCGCCACGCTTGCCGACGGCCGAGCGGACGGCGTCGACGATCACGACTTCGCGCTTCATGGAGCTCCTGGAACCGGGTCGGGTCTCGAGGCGTGGGGCGATCACAGGCCGGGCCGGGCTCCGGCGGTGTAGTCCACGACGACGGAGCCCGCGGGGATGTCGTCGTGGTCCCGGGGTCCGCCGTAGGAGCGGGAGATCTCGTAGGCGATCTCGCGGGCGATCTTCCCGTCCCTCATCTCGAAGCAGTGGACGAGCCGCATGCTCAGCCGGTCACCCACGGCGAACCCGAGATTGGGCATCTTGTCGCCGACGACGGTCACGTCGGCGACCTGGTCGTCGAAGACGAACTGCTCGGTGGCGAACCGGCGCAGCGTCGTCGCCTTGTTCAGCTGGAGCGTCGCGAAGATGTCCAGGTAGGCCGCCTTCACCGCGGCGTGGTCGGTGTAGACGCGTCCGCGGACCGGGCCCTCCCAGACGACGTCGTCGGTGTAGAGCGCGATCGCCTTGTCGACGTCGTCGGGGTTCTCGTTGTGGAAGTGCGCCTCGACCACCCGGATGTTGCGGGCGGCGATCTCGGCCGGGGTCATGGTCGAGGTGTCGATGGCCTGCGTCAGGTCCTCGGTCACCTCGGCGTCGGTGGGTGCGCCGGCGATGGTCACGATCGGTCTCCTCAGGAGGTGGTGGACGGGTACGGCTCGGCCGGGGCCGGCCGACGGGTGTCATCGGGCGGGAGCGCCCAACGGCAGGGGAATGTCCCGGCGCGCAGCTCGCCCGGGTCGCGGGGAGGCGACGGTCAGACGGAGCCCGGGACCAGCACCAGGCGTCCCGCGACTCCGCGCTCGACGTCGGCGTAGGCGCGCGGCGCGTCGCCGAGGGCGTAGGTGCCGGACACGGCCGACGGCGTCAGGTGCCCGGAGTCGAAGTCCTCGCCCAGGGCGCCCAGGACGCGGGCCGAGTCGCGGCAGGACGCGAGGCCCGTGTGCAGCCCGACGAGGCGCAGTGCCTTGCGGTAGAAGTCGATCGTGTTGATGGTGGCCTCGGCCAGGTGGGGAGGTCCGCCGAGGACACAGACCCCGCCGCCGAGGGCGAGTGCGGGCAGGAGGGCGGCCACCATCGCGCCGCCCACGACGTCGACCGCCGCCCGGGCGCCGGACCCGGACGTCGCGTCGCGGAGTCGCCGGGGGAAGTCGTCGGTGTCGGAGGCGAGGAGCGCGTCGAAGTGCACCGCGCCGCGCGATCGCTCGACCGTCCGGAGCTCGTTCCCGTCCAGCACGACACCGACGACACGCGCGCCCCGCCGGTGCGCGAGCGCGGCAGCAGCACCGCCCACACCGCCGGCCGCACCAGTGACGACGACCGTGTCGCCGGGCTCGAGCCCGGAGGTCGGGTCGGCGGAGCCGACCCCGGTGGCCAGGGCGAGGGCCGAGTGGGCGGCGAAGTAGCCGAGGGCCGACGCCGCAGCCTCGACGTCGGTCAGGCCGTCCGGGGTCCGCGCGACACCGTCACGCGGCACCACGACGTGCGTGGCGTGCGTGCCGTCGGTGGTCAGGCCCAGCTCTCCCCCGCCGCTGCCCCACACCCGGACGCCCAGGAGGTCGGGCGGTCCGTCCACGACGACGCCGGCGAAGTCGCGGCCGAGCGTGCGGGGAAAGTCGCAGGGAATGATCCCGCGGCACGCGAGCGTGTCGCTGCGGTTGACGCCCGCCGCGGTCACGGCCACCACCAGTGAGCCGGCCGCCACCGGCGGCAGGTCCAGCTCCTGGACCCGGAGGTCAGCGGGGGAACCGGGCTGCAGGGCGCGCAGGGCGCGCATCCCGGTCGCGTCAGGTCCGACCGGCGGAACGGACGCTTCACCGGCCGCCGAGGGCGGTGGAGCGGGCGCGGGCACGAGGTTGGCTGATCCCTGCACGGCGCGCTCCTACGTCTGGTGGCTCCCGCACGGCCCGTCCCGGGTCGTCCTCGACTCGAACTGCACCGACCCTAACTCAGATTCGTGTATGGAGGCAATACTCGAATATCAGCGGGACACATCTGCGAGCAGGTCGTTGCCGTCGACGAGGAGGCGTGTGGTGTGCGCCAGGTGCTCGCGGAGGCGCGCCTGCGCCGTGGGCACGTCCCGGGCCACGCTGGCCTCCAGCAGCCCTCGGTGCTCGTCGATGCCGTCGCGGTCCGGCTCCTTCCGGAGGGAGACCGACCAGAACTGGTACAGCCCGGCCTCCTCGCGCAGGCTCTGCGCGAGCTTGAGGAGTCGCCGGTTGGGGCAGGCCGCGAGCAGCGCGTTGTGGAACGTCACGTGCGCGGCGCCCCACACGTCACTGACGCGCACGGGGTCCTTCGCGTCCATGAGCGGAGTGCGCTCGAGGACGTGGAAGGCCGCCACGGCCTGGGCCTCCCACGCGAGGTCCCCGGCCTCGATGGAGAACCCCAGCACCAGCGGCTCGATCTCCACGCGGGTCTCGGTGAGCTCGGTGAGGTCCTCCACCGACAGCGGCGTCACGGTGAAGCCGATGTGCGGCACGCCGCGGACGAGCCCTTCGACCTGCAGGCGGGTCAGTGCCTCGCGGGTCGCACCGACGCTCGACCCGAATCGCTGACACAGCTCGGCAGACTTGAGACGCTCGCCGGGCTGGAGGCGGCCGGCCAGGATCTCCGACCGCAGCCGGGAGTACGTGTCATCGGCTCGGGTGCCCGAAGAATCTCGAGTCCTCGTCATGTACTCGAATGTACCGTGCTCGCGGTGAATCCGGTCCCCCGACGTGCAGCGTGTGTGCGGTCGGGATGTGCGTGGACATTGGCGACACCTGCCTCACGCGGCGGGCATCGCCGACATCACCGCCGTCACCACCGGTGCCGCGGTGACCGAGTCGAAGTACTCCTCGATCGCGGTGATGTGTCCCTCCTCGATCCGGATCCAGATCGCCATGTAGTGCTCGACGGGCTGACCGTCGAGCACGCCGCGCAGGACGGTCATCTGGTAGACGCCTCCCTCGACGTGGCCACGGCGGATGTGGTCGAAGCGGTGGTCGTCGAGGAGCTCCGCGATGAGCCCGTTCATCGCGATGTTGTCCTCGACGCTCTGCTGACCGAAGTCCTCGGCGACGCCTCCGGTGTTGTGCCAGATGGTCGTCTCGGGGGTGTAGATGTTCCTGAGCTCGTCGGTGTCGCCGGCGACCAGGGCCGCGAAGAACCGGTCGACCAACTCGTCGTTCGTCGTCATCGGGGTGTCCCTTCTCGATGTCGCTGGACCAGGGCGACCTTGACGTGGTCCGGGCGGTCGAGGGCTCCCTCGGGAACCAGCTCGACCACCGTTCTGACGTTGAGCGCGGACTTGATCTGGTCCTCGACCCTGCGCCGCACCTCGTCGTGGCGGGCCGGGTCGAGGTCGGCCGCGTGTTCCACCACCAGGGGGAGCGGCTTCTGGGTCACGTGACCCGCGAACTCGGCGATGATCCGCAGTTCGCCCGTCACCTCCGGGCGCAGCTGGAGCACCAGGTCCTTGACCGCCGACGGGAAGAGGTTGATACCCCGGACGATCAGCATGTCGTCGGTCCGGCCGACGCAGCGCAGCGTGAAGCCCGTGCGCCCGCACGCGCAGTCGGTTCCGGTGACGACGACGTGGTCGCGGGTCCGGAAGCGCAGCAGGGGGGAGGCCTGGCGGCGCAGTGCGGTGTAGACCAGCTCGCCCTCCGCTCCCGCGACGGGTTCGACACGTGCCCCGGTGACCGGGTCGATCAACTCCGCGACCATCAGGTCCGGGGAGAGGAAGTGCATGCCGTCGACGGCTTCGCACTCGCCCCAGTAGAGGCAGCCGATGTCGGTGCCGCCGAGCATCTCCCGGACCGTCGCGCCCCAGAGCGACTCGAGGTTCTCCCGGACCGACGTCAGGCCACCGCCCGGCTCGCCCCCGACGCTGACCGCCCGGACCCCGAGGTCGCGGGCCTCACGGCCCACGACGGTCGGCGCCTTCTCCGCCAGGTAGGTCAGGAAGTACGGCGTGCCGGCCACGAGGCCGGGCCGCTGGTCGGCCTGCACCCGCAGGAGCCGCTCGACCCCGGCCTCGGCCCCGATCGGGATGTCGACGATGCCCATGTACTGGGCGAGCTGCACCAGAGGCAGGCCGCCCACGAACCCCTTGCTCATGCCGAACGCGTGCAGGAGCCGGTCGCCCGGGCGGAACCCGTTCGCGTAGAGGGCTCGCGCACCCATCTCGCACCAGGTGGTGATGTCCGAGGCGGTCAGACCGACGTAGGAGGGGCTGCCGGTGGTCCCGGACGAGGCCTGGATCTGCACGATCTCCTGGTCGGCGGCAGCCACGTGCGCACCCAGCGGCGGGGACGACACCAGGCTGTCCCGCAGCTCGTGCTTCTCGGTGAAGGGCAGGCCGTCGAGGTCCTCGACGGTGCGGATCGCGGTGGGATCGACCCCGTGCTCGGCGAACTTGGCCCGGTAGAACGCGCTGCGTGCCGCGAGGTAGGCGATCTGCTCGCGGAGAGCCTCGTCCTGGACGCGGCGGGCGTCCGCCGGAGCGAGGGTCTCGGCCTGGCTCCAGTGCCGGTCGGAGAAGGGTTTGACCGCCTTGACGTACATGGGCGCCTCTCCGGCGCGACGGTGCGGCCGGTTCCCGCCCGCACCGGCGTCGCCGATCGATGCGGCACCCGCACGGGTGCCTGTGACTGTGGATGGGTGGACCGTCAGGCGGTGGCGGGCATGACCTCGGCGGCGAACGTCTGCATCATGGCCAGCAGTTCGTCGACGCTGTGGTACATCGGCTTGAGGTCCATGGCGGTCACGCCCGCACCGGCGTACTCGGCGGCGCGCTTGGCGAGTTCGTCGGGATTGCCGACGAGGTTCCGTAGCGGGAGCTCCGCGCCCAGCGCCTCGCGCAGGACGGCCGGGAACGATTCCTCGGCCACGGCCACCGACTCGTCGAGCCGCATGAACATGTCCACGACGAGCTCGCCCGAGTAGGTCGTTTCGTGCTTCTCGTGCAGCTGCATCAGGTAGCCGAGGCCCTCGGCGAGCTCCTCGGGCTTCGCGTGGCTCGGTAGCCAGGAGAAACCCCCGCGGGCAGTGCGTTCCAGGGCGGCGGGCGAGTTGCCGCCGATGAA
>NZ_JBVPVA010000052.1:0-2558 GCF_055612215.1 Actinomycetospora sp.
CCGGTGTAGTCCCAGGTGGTGCGGACCGCGACGAGGTCGGCGGCGGACCAGTCGACGACCGCGCCGTCGGCGTCCCACGGCTCGACCCGGGCGGTCGCGCCGCGCTCCGCCAGCGCCTCCACGAGTGGCCGGTTCTCGGCGTCGGAGCGCTCGGACCGTACGCGGGTGCTCGCCACGATCACGATCGTCACGCGCCCACCCTCTCGCGGGGCACGGAGCGCCGCGCGATCAGGGACGGCGGGCTGCGATGCAGGTCACGGTGCCCGGCGCGACCTCGGTGAACCCGGCGTCGCGGACCGGGGCGACGCCGTGGTCCTCCCACGCCGTGCGCCCGGAGTCGTCGTCGGCCAGCGCCGTGCACCAGCGGTCCCACTGCGCGGCCGAGGCGGTCCGCACCGCGGCCGTCGTCACCGCGTCGACCTCGGTGTCGTCGGCGCCGGTCCACGCCAGCACCGTCGCGAGGATCATGCTCGCGTGCCCGACCTGGGCCGCGGCCTTGCCCGTCGACTGCTCCACGGTGGGGTTGAGCCAGATCACCGGGCGGTCGGACGGCGGCTCGCCCGGGTCGTCGTCCGGGAGGTCGGTCCCGCCGATCTGCAGCCGCCGGACCTCGTGGGGCACCTCGTCGACCGGCCCGGGCACCAGGGCGCGGACCTCTCCCCCGCCGGCCTCGGGGTCCCCGACGACGGCGGTGAGCCCGTCGACGTCCGCGACGGCACGCCAGTGCGCGGTCCGTGCCCGGCGGGCGAGCTTGCGGATGCGGCCCGCGCCGGCCCAGGCGGCGACGGCGTCGTACCAGGGGCCGCCAGGTGCGGCGCGCTCGTCGAGGCAGAGCCCGACCGCCGCCGCGGCCGCCGCCTCGAGCAGCGCGGTTGCCGTGGGAGGGATGCCGCGCTCGATGCGCAGCACGAGCGGCATCGCCCGGACCGGCGCGTCGTCCTCGTCCCCCGCCGCGCCGCTCGCCCCGTCCTCGTCCCAGGTCACGGCCCCAGGCTCGACGACCCACGGGCAGACCCGCGCGGCCAGGGGCGCGAGCGCGGCGAGCCGGTCCGCCGCCGTGCCCATCAGAGGGGCACGCGGCGCAGGAGCCCTTCCGCCGCGTCCGCCACCTCGATCTCGTCCCGGGTGACGCCGAGGACGAACAGCACCGCGTCGAGGAACGGGTAGCTCAGCGCGGTGTCGGCGGCCGCCGCGACCACGGGCTTGGCGTTGAACGCGATCCCGAGCCCGGCCGCGGCGAGCATGTCGAGGTCGTTGGCGCCGTCGCCGACGGCCACCGTCTGCTCGATGGGGACGTCGACGGCCGCCGCGAACGCCTGCAGCTGGCGGGCCTTGCCGGCCCGGTCCACGACCTCGCCGACGACGCGGCCGGTGAGCTCCCCGTCGACGATCTCGAGCTCGTTCGCGGCCGCCCAGTCCAGGCCGAGCTCCGCCACGAGATAGGCGACGACCTGGGTGAAGCCGCCCGAGACGATCCCGCACTTGAAACCCAGACGCTTGAGGGTCCGGATCGTCGTCCGCGCGCCGGGGGTCAGCTCGAGACGGCGGCCGACCTCGTCGAGGCACGACGCGGGCAGCCCCTTGAGGGTCGCGACCCGGCGGTGCAGCGACTCGGCGAAGTCGATCTCACCGCGCATCGCGGCCTCGGTGACCTCACGGACCTCGTCCTCGCGCCCGGCGTACGCCGCGAGCATCTCGATGACCTCGCCCTGGACGAGGGTGGAGTCGACGTCGAAGACGATGAGCCGCTTGGCGCGCTGCGCGATGCCGACGCGCTGCACCGCGACGTCGATGCCGGCCCGCTGCGAGGCGCCCACCAACGCCTGGCGCAGCGCAGCGTCCGACGGCGGCGACGAGCCCGGCGTCGAGATCCGCAGCTCGAGCCCCGTCACGGGGTAGTCCGCGACCCGGCGGACGCGGTCGATGTTGACCCGCTGCGCGGCGAGGGTGCGCGCCACCTCGGCGAACCCGGCCGCGGTGATCGGCCGGCCGAGCACCGAGACGACGTGCGTCGAGTACGGGTGCACCGACGAGGCGTCCCCGCCGGTCTCGACGGTCACCGTCAGCCCGAGGGCCGGGATCGCAACGTCGAGGCTGCGCTCGAGGCGGCCGGGGTCACCGGTGACCTCGACGAGCGCCGAGAGCGTCAGGTGCCCGTGGATGGTCGCCTGCTGGACGTCGAGCATCTCCGCGCCGTGCTCGGCGAGCACGGTGAAGAGCGTGGCGCTGACGCCCGGGAAGTCCGGGCCGGTGACCGTGACCAGCAGCGTCGTGCGCTGCGCGGCCAAGGGCTCCGGCCCGGAGCCCTTGGTCGTGTCGTCCCCCGCGGACGGGGTCACTTGTTCCGGGGGTCGCTGCCCGGGATGTGCTCCTGCCCGGTGACACCCGCGGCGGCCTCACCGATGCTCGCCGCGCCCCCGCCCCCGACGTGCGCCTCCATGCGGATGCGCTCGGTGAGGTGCGGGTAGTGCAGCTCGAACGCCGGGCGCTCGGAGCGGATCCGGGGCAGCTCGGTGAAGTTGTGCCGCGGCGGCGGGCAGGACGTCGCCCACTCCAGC
>NZ_JBVPVA010000117.1:0-3645 GCF_055612215.1 Actinomycetospora sp.
GGCCTTTGGCAGCCGGAGCGAAGCGGAGGTTGGTCATGCGACGAGAGTGCCCGAGTGCGCTGGCACGGCACGTGCACGGCGCTGGCACCGCCGTCGTTACGCTGCCAGGTCTGTCTCGCCCCGACGATCGCGCCCCCGACCAGCTCCGTCCCGTGACCATCACCCGCGACTGGCAGAAGTTCGCCGAGGGTTCGGCGCTGGTCGAGTTCGGCGACACCAAGGTGCTGTGCTCGGCGTCGGTGCAGCAGGGCGTCCCGCGCTGGCGCAAGGGCAGCGGGTTGGGGTGGGTCACCGCCGAGTACGCGATGCTGCCGCGCGCCACGCTCACCCGCAACGACCGCGAGTCGGTCAAGGGGAAGATCGGCGGACGCACCCACGAGATCTCGCGCCTCATCGGCCGCTCGCTGCGGGCCGCCATCGACCTGTCCGCGCTCGGCGAGAACTCGATCTCGATCGACTGCGACGTCCTGCAGGCCGACGGCGGCACCCGCACCGCGGCGATCACCGGCGCCTACGTCGCCCTCGCGGACGCGATCACCTGGCTCGGGGCCCACAAGCGGCTCGCCGACCCGCAGCCGCTGTCGTGCTCGATCGCCGCGGTGTCGGTCGGCGTCGTCGACGGCCGCGTCCGGCTCGACCTGCCCTACGACGAGGACAGCCGCGCCGAGGTCGACATGAACGTCGTCGCCACCGACGCGGGCACGCTCGTCGAGGTCCAGGGCACCGGCGAGGGCGCCACGTACACCCGCGCGACGCTGGACGCGATGCTCGACTCCGCGCTCGCCGGGATCGCCCGGCTGACCGAGATCCAGACCGCCGCGCTCGCCGAGCCCTACCCCGGCGAGCTGCCGTGAGCGGCACGGAGGTCACGACGACGCGGGACGTGCTGCTCGCGACGCGCAACGACGCCAAGCTCGCCGAGCTGCGCCGGATCGTCGCCGCCCTCGGACTCGAGGGCGTGCGCATCGTGGGCCTCGACGAGGTGGAGCCGTTCGAGGAGGCCCCCGAGACCGGGGCGACGTTCGCGGAGAACGCCCTCGCGAAGGCCCGCGACGCGGCGTCGGCCACCGGGCTGCTCGCCGTCGCCGACGACTCCGGGCTCGCCGTCGACGCCCTCAACGGGATGCCGGGGGTGCTGTCGGCGCGGTGGTCCGGGAGCCACGGCGAGCGCCGGGACAAGGACGCGGCGAACCTCGCGCTCGTGCTGGACCAGATGGCCGACGTCCCCGAGGAGCGCCGCGGGGCGGCCTTCGTCTGCGCCGCCGCGGCCGCCCACCCGGACGGCCGCGAGGTCGTCGTCACCGAGCGCTGGCCGGGGCGGCTGGTCCGCTCGCCGCGCGGGCTGAACGGCTTCGGGTACGACCCGGCGTTCGTCCCGGAGGGCGAGACCCGGACCTCGGCCGAGATGGCGCCCGACGAGAAGGACGCCGTCTCGCACCGCGCCCGTGCGTTCCGTGCGCTCGCGCCCGAGCTGGCATCCCTGCTCTGAGGCGCTGATCCCATGGCCGACCAGTACTTCGCCGAGCAGCCGACGGCGCCGTCGTCACCCGTCCCGGCCCGCCTCGACGTCGCCGGACTGTCGTTGACGGTCACCACCGACTCGGGGGTGTTCTCCCGGGGGCGGCTCGACACGGGCACGCGGGTGCTGCTCGAGCACGCACCCGAACCCGAGACCGGCGGCGACCTGCTCGACCTCGGCTGCGGCTGGGGCCCGATCGCACTGTGGCTGGCGACGGTGCGGCGGCGCTCCACGGTGTGGGCGGTCGACGTCAACGCCCGCGCGCTCGACCTGGTGCGCGCGAACGCGGCGGCGGCGGGTCTGCGCAACGTGCGCGCGTGCCGCCCGGACGAGGTGCCCGAGGACGTGGTGTTCGCCGGGATGTGGTCCAACCCGCCGATCCGCGCGGGCAAGGCGGCCCTGCACGAGCTGCTGCTCTCGTGGCTGCCGCGGGTGGGCGGGCCGTCGTACCTCGTCGTCGCGAAGAACCTCGGGTCGGACTCGCTGGCGCGGTGGCTCGGGGATCAGGGGTACAGGGTGGCGAGGGTGTCGTCGAACGCGGGCTTCCGGGTGCTGGAGGTCCGTTCCGGTGTGGAGGAGTGATCGGGTGCTCGCGGTCGATCGGAACGGGTCCGGCTCGCCGGTGCTGTGCCTCCACGGCTGGCCGGGCGGAGTGTCGGACTACCGGCTCCTGACGCCGTTGCTCGTGGACACCGCCGACGTGGTGGTGCCCCACCTCCCCGGCTTCGGGGACTCGTTCGCGCCGGGCGACGAGCTCCGCCCGCCGTCGGACTTCTCGCGCGAGGCGATGGTCGCGGCGCTGGTGGAGCTGATGGAGTCGCTCGCGCTGGAGCCGGCGGTCGTCGTGGGCTACGACGTCGGCGTGACCACCGCGATCGCGCTGGCCCGCGCCGTGCCCGACCGGGTCCGCGCCCTCGTCGTCGGGAACGCGCTCGCGCCGTCCGCGTTCGTGCCCGCCGCGCTGGACCTCCGGCGGCGGGCCGAGTTCTGGTACCAGGACTTCCACCAGCTCGAGCTGGCCGCCCGGCTCCTCGACGGCAACCCGACCGGAGTCCGCGCCTACCTCGAGCACTTCTGGTCGCACTGGGGCTCGCGGGCGGACGCCGTGGTGGACGAGGACCTGGTGGAGGCCTATTCGCGTCCCGGTGCGTTCACGACGTCGCTGAACTGGTACCGGTCGGGTTCGTCGACGCTCTACGGCGCGCTCGCGATCGCCGAGGGCGGCCCGCTGCCGTCACCGGTCGACGTGCCGGCCCGCGTGATCTGGGGCGCGCAGGATCCGTTGTTCCCGCCGGAGTTCGCGGGCCAGGTCACCGAGCTGCTGCCGCAGGCGTCCGTACGGCTTCTCGACGACGTCGGGCACTTCACCCCGGTCGAGGCTCCGGCGGAGATGGCCGAGGCGGTGCGGGAGTTCCTCTAGGGCCGCTCCGACGTCGAGAGGACGCTCATGTACGCGCCTCGCGGGATTCCGGGTGCACGAGCGTTCCCTCGGTGCTCACCTCGTAGTGTGGCGCCCGAGCCGGCGTACTCCAATCGGCAGAGAGAGCGGCTTTAGGTGCCGCCCAGTGTGGGTTCGAATCCCATCGCCGGCACTCAGAGCTTCAGATCGCGCAGCAGCCGGCCCACGTGGCCGGTGGCCTTCACCCCGTACTGCGCGTCCTCGATCTTCCCCTCGGCGTCGACGAGGAACGTCGAGCGGATGACGCCCATCGAGGTGCGGCCGTACATCGTCTTCTCGCCCCACGCTCCGTAGGCCTGCATCGCGGTCTTGTCCGGGTCGGACAGCAGCGGGAACGTCAGGCCCTGGTCGGCGCGGAACGTGGCGAGCTTGGCCGGCTTGTCCGGCGAGATGCCCACGACGTCGATCCCGGCGTCGTTGAACGTCGCCAGGTTCTCGGTGAAGTCGCAGGCCTCCTTCGTGCAGCCCGGCGTCCCGGCGGCCGGGTAGAAGTACACGATGACCCGACGGCCGCGGTGGTCGGCGAGCGACACCGTCTCGCCCGTGTCGGAGGTCAGGGAGAACTCCGGGGCGGCGTCACCCGGGGTCAGACGGTTATCGGTGGCCACGGGCGGGCAGGATACCGCTGACATGTGATCGCCGACCGTGCGGCGCGTCGTCGTGGGCC
>NZ_JBVPVA010000170.1:0-1989 GCF_055612215.1 Actinomycetospora sp.
GAGACCGGCGCGCGGGTGTGGTCCCGGGAGGCGGGCCTGGACGCGCTCGAACTGGGCGACGAGGCCGTCGTCGACGTCGCGACCTTCTCGCTGCAGGGCCGCGCGATGCGGACCGTCCGCCAGGCGGTGTCGCGGATCAAGCGGGCCGGCTACGAGACCACCGTCCGGCGGCTGCGCGACGTGCCCGACGCCGAGCTCGCGACGCTGCGGGCCCGCGTGGCCTCGTGGCGCGGCGGTCCCGACGAGCGCGGCTTCTCGATGGCGCTCTCCCGCGCCGCGGACGGGGCGGCGGACCCGGAGGCGGTCGTCGTCGTCGCCTGCCTTGAGGGCGTGCCCAAGGGGCTTCTGCAGTTCGTGCCGTGGGGCACCGAGGGGCTCTCGCTCGACCTCATGATCCGCGACCCCGCCGTCACCGAGAACGGCCTCAACGAGCTGCTGATCACCGACCTGCTCGCGGCCTGCCGCGGGCTCGAGGTGAGCAAGGTGTCGCTGAACTTCGCGGTGTTCCGCTCGGCGCTGGAGCGCGGCGAGCGCATCGGGGCCGGGCCGGTCGCGCGGCTCTGGGCCCGGTTGCTGCGGATCGCGTCGCGGTGGTGGCAGATCGAGACGCTCTACCGCTTCAACGCCCGGTTCGCCCCGGCGTGGGTGCCGCGCTTCCTGGTGTTCGACGCGGTGCGCGACCTGCCGCGGATCGCCGTCGCCGCCTTCGAGGCCGAGGGCTACGGCGGCAGGCCGCCCGCGTTGCTGCGCCTGCTTCGTCGCTGACGCGACCTGGGCGTGCGTTTCCGTGCTCCGGCACGGAGACGCACGCACGTGGCCTACGGCCGGACGAGCACCTTCAGGGCCTCGCGGTCGTTCATCGCGCGGTAGCCCTCGGGGACCTCGTCGAGCCCCATCGTCCTGTTGAAGACCTTGCCGGGCTGGACCTTGCCGGACAGCACGTCCGGCAGGAGGTCGTGCATGTTCGCCTGCGTCGGGGCGATGCCGCCGGTGATCGTGATGTTCTTGACGAACTTCTGACCGGCGTTGGGGATGTTGCCGCTCTGCGGGACCCCGACGATGCCGACCGCGCCACCCGGCTTCGTCACGTTGATCGCGGTGGTGACCGACTGGTCGAGCCCGACGGCCTCGATGGTGCAGTGCGCACCGTCGCTGCCGAGGATGTCCTTGACCCGCTGCTCGCCCTCCTCGCCGCGCTCGGGCACGACGTGGGTGGCGCCGAACTCCTGGCCGAGGTCGGTGCGCTCCTCGTGGTGCCCCATGAGCACGATGCGCTCGGCCCCGAGCCGCCAGCTGGCGAGCACGCCGAGCAGACCGACCGCACCGTCGCCGACCACGACGACGTCCTTGCCGGGCCCGACGCCCGCCGTCACCGCGGCGTGGTGGCCGGTGCCGAAGACGTCGGAGAGCGTGAGCAGGCTCGGCATCAGCTCGGAGTCCTGCGGCACGTCCAGCGTCATGAGGACGTGGTCGGCGAACGGCACGCGGGCGGCCTCGCCCTGCGCACCGTCGGTCTCGGCGCCCCACGCGTTGCCGTTGGGGCAGGCGCTGGTGAGGCCCGCGCGGCAGTACTCGCAGGTGCCGTCGGCGTAGAAGAACGGTGCGACGACGAGGTCGCCCTGCTTGACGCGGCTGACGTCCGAGCCGGTCTCCTCGACGACCCCGATGAACTCGTGGCCGATGCGACCGCCCTCCTCGGTGGCCTCGCGGCTCTTGTACGGCCAGAGGTCGCTGCCGCAGATGCACGAGTGCGTGATGCGCACGACGGCGTCGGTGGGGTTCTCGACCTTCGGGTCGGGGACGTCCTCGACGCGGACGTCGCCGGCGCCGTAGATGAGAGTGGCCTTCACGGCTGGTGTCCTCCTCGAGCGGGGGTGTGCGTACGAGGCCTACCCGGGTGGTCGGGCACGGATGCGCAGCGCCGCATGGGTCACGCTGAGGAATACGAGGTGGGTCGCGGGAGGCCCGGGGGCGGCCGCGAGGTGGCGG
>NZ_JBVPVA010000556.1:0-2601 GCF_055612215.1 Actinomycetospora sp.
GGGATCTGCAGGTTGCGCAGGAACACCGCGGCGAAGAACGCGGCCGCGCAGATCACCGCGATCAGCAGCAGGATCAGCTTGGCCGGCATGGCCGCGTTGAGGTCGGTGTAGCTCGCGCCGTAGAAGTTGGCGCCCCCGGCCGAGGACTTGCGGTCGGAGAAGAGCAGCTCGTAGCGGTCGAAGAAGTACGCGACGGCCTTGAGCAGCACGAAGGTGCCGGCGAGGACGGCGAGGTGGGCGCGGGCGGCGGTCGCCAGCGAGCCGTTGCGCCCGGCGAGGCGGATGCCGCCGAAGACGTAGTGCGCGACGAGCGCGGCGAGGAAGCTCACCCCGACGCCGACGAAGAGCCACGACAGCACCGCGCGCCAGAACGGCAGCGCGAAGACGTAGAAGCTGATGTCGTGGCCGAACACCGGGTCGGCGACGCCGAACGAGGTCTGGTTGAGGAAGAGCTGGGTGGTCTCCCAGTCCCCCTGCGCCGAGAGGGCCGCGATGATCGCGACGATCAGCGGGATGCCGATCGCGAACAGCCGCAGGTGGGCGAGCACGACGGTGCGGTAGCGCGCGACCGGGTCCTCGGGGCCGGCGACGGGGACGAACACCGGGCGGGTGCGGTACGCGATGTAGAGGTTGAGCGCGATCAGCCCGCCCATGAAGACGGCCGCGATCAGGGCCTGCACGATGCGGGTGCCGAGCACCGTGGTGAACACCCCGCGGAAGCCGACCTCGCCGAACCACGCCCAGTCGACGTAGACGTCGACGAGGCGCGCCAGCGCGACCAGCACCACGAGCACGACCGCGCCCAGCACCAGCAGGGACTTCGTTCGCCGGGACAGCTGCGGGTTCCCGGTCGCCGGCCGGTTGGCCACTGTCGGTCACGCTCCAAGCGGGGACGGGTACTGCGGATCGAGGAGGCCGTGGTGGGCCCGCTGTCAGAACTCTACGAACGCCGTGTGGGTTCCCTGTGCTCCGGTGTGCCTCGTGTCGGGTTCGCCGACGGGCGAGGCGCTGGTCAACAGGTGGGCGGCGTCCGTCCGGCCGCCAGGTCCTGCACGGCCGCCACACCTTCGCGCAGGTCGGACACGCGCGCCAGCGTCAGCCCCGAAGGAGCCGTGCGGGCGGCCTCGGAACAGTTGCCGGCGGGCACCAGGAACGCGGTGGCCCCGTCGTGGCGGGCGGCGTCCATCTTGAAGCGGATGCCGCCGATGGGCCCGACGCGGCCATCGGCGTCGATGGTGCCGGTGCCCGCGATCTCCTTGCCGCCGGTGAGCTCGCCCGGGGTCAGCTTGTCCACGATCGCCGTCGCGAAGACCAGGCCCGCCGACGGACCGCCGACGTCGGCGAGGCCGATCTTGATCGTCGCGGGCGAGTCGACCTGCGAGGCGGCGGTGATGCCGAGGTAGCCCCGGGACGCGTCGCCCGGCCGGGCTGCCGCCGTGACGGTGACGTCGCGGGGCTGGCCGCCGCGCTGGACGCGCACGACGACCGGCGTCCCCGGGGCGGCGCCGCTGACGGCGTCGACGACGTCCTGCGGGCTCGTCACCGCGCGCCCGGCGACGGTGACCAGCTGGTCCCCCGGGGCGAGCAGACCGGCCGACGGTCCGGGCGTCGTGACGTCGCCGACCTGCACCACCGACGGGTAGCCGAGGTAGCGCAGGGCGGCGGTCTGGGCGTCGTTCTCGGACTGCGAGAACTGCCGGGTGTTCTCGGCGTCGACCTGCTGGCTCGACTGCCCGCTGGGGTAGACCTCCTCACGGGGCACGACCTCGTGCGACCCCGTGATCCACATGGCGACGGCGCCGAAGAGCGTCACCTGGCTGGTGACCGCGACGGTCGTCATCCGCAGCTGGCCCGCCGTCGGGTAGGTCGGCACGGGGCCCGACACGTCGATGATGGGGCGCCCGGCCTGGGCGCCGAGCACGTCGAAGGTCGGACCGTCGCCGAGGGCCACGAACGGGACCCGCACCGTCGCGCCGGCGAGACCCAGGACCGCGGCGAGCACGAGCCCGAGGGCGATCGTCGCGCGCAGTCGGGTCACGGGCGGGCAGGGTAGTGATCGGGGGTGTGGGCTGCGCGTCCGGTGTGGGCACCGTGCGTTCGCTGTGAGCGTGCCGGGAGCTCCGAGGAGGGGCCTCCGGGCGGGGGGTCACGCGTACCGTGGACCCCATGAGTGACCTGCCCTTCGGCTTCGGCCCGTCCGACCCCGACGACCCCCGCAACGAGGGGTCCTCCGGGTCCGGCTCCGGCGGCCAGGGGCCCGGCGGCGGCTTCGGCTTCGGCCCGGGCGGTGCGGGCGGCAATCCGTTCGCGGCGTTCGGCGCCGGCGGTGCGGGCGGCCCCGGGGGGTTCGACCTCGGGCAGCTCGGGCAGATGCTCACCCAGCTCGGCCAGATGCTCTCGGCGGGTGGCGGGCCCGGCGGCGGCAGCGGGCCGGTGAACTACCAGCTGGCCGCGCAGATGGCCCACCAGCAGCTCGGCGCGCAGGGCTCGACGAAGCCCACCGCCGAGCAGCGCACGGCGATCGAGGAGTCGGTGCGCCTGGCCGAGCTCTGGCTCGACGACGCGACCACCCTGCCGTCGGGGATCTCGACGGTGACGGCG